>JAFQVZ010000290.1 GCA_017407765.1 Clostridia bacterium
AAATCAACGATTTTGCGGGGGCCCCTTTGCTTTCATTAGATTTACGCCGAATAAATCGGCATAAATCACGCGCCGCACCCGCGGCGTCGGCTCTAAAGAGCCGCAAAGAAGGCCGGGATGTCGTATGCTGTTTTACATTCTGTCGTCGTAACCGAAATTACGAATAAGTCCAAGACTGTCGCGCCAGCCTTCTTTGACCTTTACCCAAAGCTGAAGGAAGACTCTGCAGCCCAGCATATCTTCAATGTCAGCACGTGCCATGGCACCTATCTTCTTGAGCATTGCACCGCTCTTGCCGATGATGATACCCTTATGACTCTTACGCTCGCAATAAATTACAGCGCTTATATCTATAACATCGCTGTCATCACGCTCTTTGAACATCTCGATCTCGATGGCTGTGCCATGAGGGACCTCCTTATCGAGCAGATTCAGCATCTTTTCGCGGATGATCTCGGCAACGATCTGTTTCTCGGGCTGGTCGGATACCATATCTTCGGGGAAGAGTGCAGGCGAATCGAAGCACTGCTCACGCAGAGTCTCTTCAAGAACTTCAAGTCCATCGCCGGTCTTGGCCGAAACAGGGATAACCGCAAGGAAATCGCAGGCCTCGGAATACATGGCCATTACCTCAAGCAGGGTCTCTTTTTCGACTGTGTCGATCTTGTTGATGACAAGGATGGCAGGCATATCGAACTGCTTGATGCGGTCAATAAGCATCTGCTCGGGGATGCCTATTCTTGCCACAGGCTCGACCAGCAGCAGCGCTGTGTCGACATCGGTGACTGTGTCGGTGACGATCTTTACCATAAAGTCACCCAAGCGGTTCTTGGGCTTGTGAAGGCCGGGAGTGTCGAGAAATACCATCTGATACTCGTCCTTCGTAAGTACACCGGTGATACGTGTACGGGTGGTCTGGGGTTTATCCGAAACAATGGCGATCTTTGTTCCGCAGAGGGCATTCATAAGTGTCGATTTGCCCACATTGGGACGGCCTACCACCGAAAAAACGCCGGTTTTTGTTACTTCCATTTTTTATTTCCTCTCTAATCCTATGACCTTCATGATCTTCTCTTCCATTTCACGCATACGTGCCTTCATCTCGCCCTCGTCGAGGTGATCGTATCCCATAAGATGAAGCATGCTGTGCACCGTGAGATAAGCGCACTCGCGCTCAAAGCCGTGTCCGTATTCTTCTCCCTGACGTCTTGCCGTTTCCACTGAGATCACCATATCGCCCAGCGGCAGACGTCCGGTCTCGGGATCGAGATCATATTCTACCATGTCGGGTGCAGCACCC
Organism: Clostridia bacterium; assembly: GCA_017407765.1. Lineage (GTDB taxonomy): Bacteria > Bacillota > Clostridia > Oscillospirales > Butyricicoccaceae > RGIG1902. The sequence goes on from JAFQVZ010000290.1 coordinate 1,301, forward strand.
TCGGCAAAATCGTTCATGGGAAAGGAGAGAACATCGGTCGAACGATCGACATCTCTCTGCTCGCGGTTGATCACATGGATTCCCTCGTCATCGGTAAGCGTGATGTCTACATAAGCGCGGAAGGGATAATCAAATGCGCTGAATGCAGCATCTGCCGCCCTTCTGATGAGGCCCTCGGCTTCGGCATCACGAAGATGTTCCTCTCCGAGGATATTGATCTTAAGTTTGCCGGGTCTGATCTTTCTGACTGTTACCTTTGCCATTTAAATCACTCCTTACGGCTTTTTTATCTGTCTCCGCCGTCTTTTACGCGGAATGTCTTGCCTTTTTCAAATCTTTTTGCCATCTTACGCTGTTTTTCCTGGTCGTGCTTTTCATAAGCCTTGATGATCTTGGCTACCAGCTCGTGACGCACGACATCGCGATGGTCAAGGTTGCAGATGGCAATATCCTCGATGCCCTTCAGCACCGCAACAGCCTCCTTGAGGCCGCTGGTCTTGCCGTTGGGAAGGTCGATCTGGGTCACGTCACCGGTGATAACGGCACGGGACCCAAAGCCGATTCGTGTAAGGAACATCTTCATCTGCTCGGGTGTGGTGTTCTGCGCTTCGTCGAGGATAATGAAGGCATCGTCAAGGGTGCGTCCGCGCATATATGCCAGAGGAGCGACCTCAATGTTGCCGCGCTCGAGATAGCGATGATACGCCTCGGGGCCGAACATATCGAAAAGCGCATCAGAAAGGGGGCGCAGATAGGGGTCTACCTTATTCTGAAGGTCGCCGGGCAGGAAGCCAAGCTTCTCGCCCGCTTCAACGGCAGGGCGGGTAAGGATGATCTTATTTACCTGCTTCTCACGAAAAGCGGCAACAGCGCAGGCAACGGCAAGATAGGTCTTACCGGTACCCGCAGGGCCGACGCCGACGGTGACGATGTTGTTCTTGATGGCATCGACATAGACCTGCTGGCCCAATGTCTTTGCCTTGACCTGCTTGCCGCGGACGGTTACGCAGATAACGCCCTTGCCCATCTGCGAGATCTTATCTTCCTGGCCGTCGCGCACCAGCGAAATTACATAGTTTACATTCTGTGTGGTGATCTGCTCGCCGCGTGCCGCAAGGCCAAGCAGAGCCTCGACGGCCTGTTTTGCGTGCATAACATCCAGCGCATCACCGGAGATCTTAAGCTCAGTGTCGCGGTTGACGATATTTACGCTGTATTCCTTTTCAATAATCTTGATATTTTCGTCGAAAGAGCCGAACAGATTGATTATCTGCTCAATGCGTTCTACATTTACGACCTGTTCAATCATTTAGTCTTCTCCTGTTTGCTCTATGGCTTTTTCTATTCCCGCGCTTTCTCTGCACTCGGCCGACATAACGGCATATATGCCGTTTTCTCCGAAAAACAGTTCAAAGCCTGTTTCTTTAAAATCCTCATTGCCGCACATCTCTGCAATGGCGCGGCCGCATGATTCTCCAAGCATCTTGCCGCAGGCCTCCTCCGAAAGTTCGAGGCGGCGAGGCACACATTCATACAAAGTCTCTCTGACAAGGGCAACGGGGAACAAATATCCGTCACCCACCTGCACGGGCATTATTTCTTTCGTTTTATAATAACACGCATAATGACTTTTTTCAATAAGAGGCAGCTCAAACCTGCGGTTTCCAACAATAATACTGTATTTTTCCGTACAATTCCCGGTTTTGTCCAAAGCATACACCTCGTTATTCATGGCTATCTTCACCTCACGCCATGTTCGCAGTGTTACATTGGCCATCGACCTGACCTTGTGCACCCCTCCCTGAGTGTCGGTAAGTGTGCCTTCCACAAGGATATCTCCCGGTATCACAGTATCTCCAACTGCCGCAGCGCTGTTTCCGCTGAGCACCTGCATTTCTTCAATAATGCCGGCTTTGTCACTCACGATATCGCATGGCCCGACCTCGTCACCCATGCTCCTGCTCAGGTCTTTTTCGGCCACCGCCACAAGTGCCTCGGTGCCTTTAAGATTTATTGTTATGCGTTCGATATCGTCACGCAGGTTCATCACATCACGCTGAAGCTCGTGAACATCCACCGTCGACAACAGGCAGCCTCTTCTCAGCCCCATGCTCTCAAGCTGACCCAACAGCTCAAGCGCCGATATCGAAGCACATCCCTCTATCCTTATCTTCCACAGAAACAAAGTCGATCCAAAACACACTGCTGTGCACATAACCGCCATAAAAAACAAGGCCCATCTGCCTTTGAGAGGCCTAAGCACCATTTTCAACCCGGCAAGATCTCTAAACTCGGCATTGCACATCGCCTTAACCGCCAGTTCCTCGGCATATCTCCTGTCGTTTTGATACATACGCGCTGTTACAAGCCCTTCTTCCACCCATGTTATGTCCCACAGACTTACACCATACAGCCTGCACAAATCTATAAAGCGTTCAACAGCCGCTCCGCTGACAGCAACTTTGACAGTGCCGCGAATGAACCTGAGCATTCTTTCTATCATATTACCGCCTCATCTCCACCGAAGCTATGCGCCCTTTAAGCGAAAGGCTGCTTCTGTCCATCGAGGCTATTTCGAGCCCCAGGCCGATTACCGAGATCTTCATGCCGTCGGCTGCCACCGTTATTTTTTCCGGACCATATTCCAGTATGCCGCCGTGATCTTCTATAACGATATATCTGTCGCCCTCCATTTCGATGCGCGGCATCCCAAAGCCTCCGTATCCCCACAGATCAAACGCCGATGCAGCCGAATATATTTTTTCACGTATTGCTCCTTCTTTCAATGTCATTACCTCCCGAACAGACCAATATATATTAAACAATTCATTCAAAGGAGCGCGATCATGGACAGACCAAATCTCTCACGCATTTTCACCTTTTTCGAGCTTTGTCTTATATTTCTATTCGGAGTGGGGCTAATCCTATTCACCAAAGATGTTTCCGCAGCGGCATCAGAGGGAATACACCTCGCTCTTACCACCGTAATCCCTTCACTTTTTCCTTTCTTCGTGCTGTCAACCTTCCTGACATCATCGGGAATGGGAGCACGTCTTTCACGGCTGTTTTCCCTTCCCATGCGTTATCTGTTCCGGCTGCCTCAGGGATGTGCTCCGGCCATTGTTCTGGGCGCCATCGGCGGCTATCCCACGGGAGCCCGCACCGCCTTCGAACTCTGCGACTCGGGAATATGCACGAAGGAGGAATGTGCCCGTCTGCTTGGCTTCTGCAGCCTGTGCGGCCCGGCATTTATCTTTTCCATGGCCCGGTCACTTACCGGAGATATCCGCTTCGGACTGATCATATGGCTGTCGCATCTTGCCTCAGCCCTTATCATCGGTATCATCTCAGCCATAGGCAAGCCGGTTCCAAAAGCCTTCACATACCTTCCGCCGCCCCGGAAACAGAAGACCGCAAAGCTTTTCACATCATCAGTATCGTCATCTTTTTCGGCAATAATCAATGTTAGCGGATTTGTAATATTCTTCTCGGCAATAATGCCTCTGTTAAATAAGGCCGGTCTCTTCTCTGCCCTTTCCGGCATCGTCCCGGCAGATGACAGCGGAATATATGCCGCCCTGCTGCGTGGCGCCTTCGAAATGACCGGCGGAGTGTCGGCTCTTGCTTCGGAACGCGCAGCGCTGCCTCAGATGTGTTCCGCTGCGGCGTTTATCATAGGGTGGGGAGGGCTGTCGGTCCATTGTCAGGTTCTGTCGCTCATGGACGACCGCTCTGTTCCAATGGGCCGGTATTTCACGGGAAAACTGGCTCAGGGCGCGCTGTCTGCCGCGATCACCTATTGGGCAGCCTCGCAAATCCCGACCGACGCCCCTGCATGGATGCCCATCTATTCGCCGCCCTATTATGTGGCCAGCCCTTTAGGTTTTATTATTCTTATGGGGATATATCTGCTTTTAGCCTTTGGCTGTTCGGCTCTTGTCGTATGGCTCGACGAAAGGCAGGAGCGTTAGATTTGGCTTGTCAACCGAAGGCCGAACAGATATAATAAAGTTATAAAACGGATGAAAAACGGAGGAAAAGCCATGCTTTTCGATAAGAATATCCTTCCCGCCTGCGCTCTCTGTGAGCATGGCAGCCCCATAAATGAAGACACTATCCTCTGCCATAAGCACGGCCCTGTGGCCATTACCGATTCGTGCCGCAGTTTTAAGTATGATCCTCTGCTCAGAGTTCCCAAAGGGCCTGCGGCTCCCTCAAAGAAGTTCAAGCCCGAGGATTTCGAACTGGAATAAACGCAAAAATCCCCCATGCCCACATGGCACGGGGGATGATTTTTTTATTATGCAAGGCAAAGGCCCGAGTCGATTATCTCGCGCAGGACGGCTGCTTCGCGGAACAGAAGATTGCGGTTAAGCTTTTTTGCCAGCGCCATCTCATGTTCGTATGCCTCCTGAGGATCGACAAAACAGAGCTCGAAACCCAGCTTTTTCTCATAAGGTTCGAGATGCTGTTCTTCTACACGGCATTTGACATTTGCAGTATAGTAATACGATCGCTGATCGAATATCTCGTTATGATAAATGCTTCGCCTTATCTCGCGGAACATACCCAGCTCGCGTATGCTGGAGCGGATGATCGTAAGGCCGGTCTCCTCGCCGGTCTCGCGTATGAGGGCATTTATTCGGCTCTCGCCGCGTCGGATACCGCCGCCCGGGAACAGATAAAATCCTTCGGATGCGCTTCTGACAAGGGCGATCTTTCCATCACGGATGATGACGGCGCGCGCAGTGCTCCTTATGAACCTGCGCCAGGCAGGGTCATAATCCTTTTTATCCCACACTTTGATAATACGCACACCGTCCACCTCCTTTATTTAGCACGGCATCATAACCCACTATAAAAACAGTTTACAATACATTTAAAGTAATTGCAATAAAAATATATATTTTGATGCAATATCACCTAAAAACCGTGTCAAAACTGTGCTATTCACCTAAAACAGAGGATAACAAAAACTCAGTTCCTCTCGATTCGATGGATCTCGGTTATTTCAAAACCCATGCTCTTATAGAGTGAAACAGCGCCGCCGTTCCATTCGGCGACATGGAGGGTTATGGGGTCAGAGGTGGATTTTCGTATATTATGCATTGCCCACAAAAGCAGGGCACGGCCGTATCCCCTGCGGCGAAAGGCGGGATGGACCACAAGGTCGTCTATCTCGCGGCCATAGCAGGCCACAGAGCCTACGAGGCGGCCGCCATCAAACAGCAGGCGGATATCCGGCAGCTTATCCCCAAGCTGTTCAAAACTCTCGAGGACATTATACGGCTGTATGCCAAGGGCATAGCGAATATCATAAAAGCAGGCATTATACATCGCCTTGTATTCGGAGAAATACTTTTCTTCCATAGGCACGCAGGTGATGCCGGGCTCGCCTGTCCATAAAGGCGCATATTCCATAGTATAAGCCGTGAAGTCCATTTACTTTTCTTTCTCCTCAAGCATATCGGTGAAAAACTTTCCACTATAACTTAACGGGCTGCTCTCACTATAAATATCGGGTTCCACTCCGGCTACCTGATTACACGACCCATCAGGATTAAGTCCGTAAGTATCGCAATACATAAAGGCAAGCTTTGTATTCGGCATCTGTCCAAACAAAGGAGTCCTGCCGCCTGCACCGCTGCCGCATCTTGTGCCTATAAGTGTTGCAAATCCCGTAGCCTTACACCACGAAGCAAACTCCGATGCCGCCGAACCGGTGTATCCATTTA
>JAFQVZ010000291.1 GCA_017407765.1 Clostridia bacterium
AATATCTTGCGAAGCTCTGTTCGAGATAATGTTCATATTTCTCCGGCTCGGATGTCACTATCGCAATGTCTCTGAGGCGAACTTTTTCCTCAGCAATAAGCCTTCTGCACTCGCCCGCAACCAGTTCACACTCAGCTGAAGGGTCTTTGCACCCGTAAAGTTTAATTGCTTCACAATGCTTTTCGTAAGCCTTTTTACCGAAATCGAACATGCCATCGGCCAGATGCATGAGGCATTCTTCGTCCTTCTTTACTATCTGCTCGGGCGTTTCCGATCCACACATGATTCCATGGTCAGCTGCAAGGCGCTCAAGCCTGCCTTTAGTCTTTATCTGCTCGCTGAAAAGCTGAGTATCCTCGCCAAGTATGAGCGAAACTGTTATATTGCATCCGGATTTTATCATTGCACCCAGCAGCCTGTATTCCGCAGCAGTAAATCCTTCGAATCCATAGATATACACCTCTGCTTCTTTTGCGCCGGAATAGCTCTCCATATGATCTGCTGCCAGTTCAAACAGATCACTGCTGTGAACTCCTCTTCCTGCACATTCGGCACAATATGATGAATAGATCAGGCTGATATCCCTGAGCTTCCTGTCCATGCTGCCGATATTGGCAATCAGCTCTTCAGGTTCTATGAGGCATGACCTGAACTCGGATGCAACTGTTATAAGTGCCTTAAGCATCTCGGGTTTGACCGCAGCTGCCCTGTAGTACTCAAGTGATGATTCTACCTTTTTGACAGCTCGATACATCATAAGAACTCGGCCGCCCTTGTCTACGGTTTCCACCATCATGCCGGCTTCATCAAGAACACGGGCTGCAAGTTTGGAAAAGGTTATGACCTGGGCATATCTTCCTGCGGGGTCGCCGCATTGCTCAAGCAGCCTTCTTTCCGCTCTGTGAGAATGAGTTTCGGGCACTATGATAAGCTGGCTAAGTTTTTTCTCCACGCCCAAGCTGACTTTTTTATATATAAAAGATGTGTTGTTTTCACGGTTGGGAGAACAGATAAGTTTGAGCATTCTTTTGCCTCCTTTAACACAAAACTGTTTATTCAGCTGATATTATACCATGTTTTGAGGCTGTTTACTATTGAAATCAGACAATCCCTATACTATAATCATATTATACTTGTCACATTAATCCGAAAGGCGGTAATTCTTATGAAAACAGCTATCAAGTGCGGAAAACTCTTCAATTCTCAGGACGGCACAGTCAGCGAGAACATGCTTGTCATCGTAGACGGCAAGAAGATCTCCGAAGTTATTCCCTGCCCCGAGGTCATGCCCGAAAACATGGAGGTCATCGACCTTTCTGACAGCTTTGTAATGCCCGGCCTCATCGACGCCCACGTTCATCTGGATATGACCGGCCATAACGACCCCTACAGTGCATCTCAGGCTTTACTGGGAAGCTATGTCATCACAGCTCTCGATCAGGCCAAAACCAATCTTCTGGCCGGCTTTACCACAGTTCGTGACTGCGGCAGCAACGGTTTCGTAAACGTATCGGTCAGAAATGCAATCGCTCAGGGCAAGTTCCCCGGTTCCCGCGTCTTCGCAAGCGGCGGCGGCATCAGCTCGACCGGCGGCCATGCCGACGACCACTTCAGCCCCTACCTTGTAAACACACTGGGCTGCGGCCCCTGCGACGGCCCCTATGAGGCTCGCAAGGTTGCAAGATACAATCTTAAGTACGGCGCTGACTTCCTCAAGGTCATGGCAACGGGCGGCGTTATGTCTCTCGGCACAACAGTTGGCTCGCAGCAGCTGACCCAGGACGAGCTTGACGCAATCTGCGAAGTTGCAAGAATGTATGGCGTACATACAGCGGCTCATGCCCATGGCACAGAGGGCATTAAGGCTGCCGCCCGCGCAGGCATCACCTCCATCGAGCATGGCATGATGCTGGATGACGAAGCCATTGAGATCTTCCTCCAGAAGGGCACATATCATACACCCACCATCATCGCTGCCGAGCGCATCGTCACCTGCGGCGAACAGATGGGCCTGCAGACATGGATGATCGACAAGGCAAAGCAGGTTTACGAGCGCCATGAATGGGGCGTCAGAGAAGGCCTGCGCCTTGGCGTCAAGCATACATTCGGCTCCGACGCCGGCACACCCTCCAACTTCCACGGCAAGCAGGGCTATGAGTTCGAGCTTATGACAAAGTTCGGCTTCACACCTGCTCAGACACTTATTGCCGCAACAAAGACCAATGCCGAGCTCCTCTCCTCTTTTGATAAGTTCGGTTCGGTCGAAGCAGGCAAGCTGGCCGATATCGTTGCCTTTAAGAAGAATCCTCTTGAGGATATCACCATCATGAAGGACTGCGCTTTCGTTATGAAGGAAGGCGTTGTCTACAAGCAGTAAGCTTCACAATATATGCAAAGCCGCATGAGTTTCCTCATGCGGCTTTCATCATGCTTAAGATAAAAAGTCCTATTTGATTATTTTTCTCCGATATGATATACTATCATTGGTTTTTTATGGCCTTATTAGTTTTTGAGATAGAAAAATAACAGATTTTGGAGAATAAAATGGAAGAAAAGCTTTTCAGCACCCTTAACCTTTCGGAGGAAGTCCTCCGCGCCATCGCGGATGTAGAGTATACCTCCATGACTCCCATTCAGGAGAAGATCATCCCCGTTGTCCTTGAAGGAAAGGACGTTATCGGACAATCGAGCACCGGCACCGGCAAGACAGCCGCATTTGCTATTCCCGCAGTAGAAAAAACTGAGCCTACCGAAGAAGGCCGTGTTCAGACCCTTGTCCTCGCCCCCACACGCGAGCTGGCTATTCAGATCACCGATGAAATGCGCAAGTTCGCCAAGTATAAGGAAGGCGTAAAGACAGTTGCCGCCTATGGCGGACAGACTATTATGATCCAGATCCGCGGCCTCAAAAAGGCCGAGATCGTTGTCGGCACACCCGGCAGGATCATCGACCACATCAAGCGCGGCACACTCAAGCTCGATCATATCAAAACAGTTATCCTTGATGAGGCCGACGAAATGCTGGATATGGGCTTTGTTGATGATATCAAGTATATCCTCCGCTGCTGCCCCGAAGACAGGCAGACCCTGCTCTTCTCGGCCACAATGCCCACCGAGATCATGCGTCTGACACAGCGCTTCCAGAAGGATCCCGTTCATGTAAAGGGCGATGACGGCAAGACAGCTTTCGAGCTGATCACTCAGTATTATTGCGAAGTGCCCCAGAAGAAGAAGGCCAACGCCGTTGTTTTCCTGATGGACAAGCTCTCGATCCAGCGCGCCCTTATCTTCTGCAACACAAAGAATATGGTAGATGTTCTCACCGAACATCTTGTTGAAAAGGAGCTGGCTGCAGTCGCGCTTCACGGCGATATGAAGCAGTCTACCCGCAGCCATGTCATGAAGGAGTTCAAGGCAGGTAATGTAAATATCCTTGTTGCCACCGATGTTGCTGCCCGTGGAATCGATGCCAGCGGCGTTCAGGCCATCATCAACTATGACATTCCTCAGGACGCCGAGTATTATGTCCACCGTATCGGCCGCACCGGCCGTGCAGGCAACTATGGCGCCTCCTATACAATCATTGCCAACCGCGGCGAGTTCTTTAACCTCTGTGACATTGAGGACAAGACCGGCGCTCACCTCATCCCCTATGAGCTTGAAGGCACCGAGGCTCTGCCCGATGATAAGGTAAGAGCTACCAACAATGCAAAGGCCTCCTATCGTCAGACACCTTCGAGCAGCAGCAAGAAGTCGTCCGGCCCCTCTACATCCAAGTTCAAGGACAACCCCAAGAATGTTCTTGTATCGGTCGATGTCGGAGCCGAGCACGATATTCGTCCCAGCCACATTTCGGGCGCTATTATGAAATATGCACGCCTTAAAAAGCAGGATATCGGCAAGATCACGGTTGGTCAGACCGAATCTTATGTCGAACTCTCGCCCGAAGACGCACGCCATGTCATGAGAAGCATGACCGATGCCACAGTCAACGATTTTGTTGTCGTATTCCGAGCAGCCGAAGAGCCTCGCGCAAAGTCCTCCGGCAACGGAAACTATGGCAAGAAAAGCGGCGGCCACGGCTACAGCAAGGGCCGCAACGGCGGTTACCGCAAGGGCAGAAAATAAGATCTGATAAATACTAACAAAAAAGAGAAGCCATCTGTGGCTTCTCTTTTATTTTGGCTTCCTTGCAAGCTCAAGATCTATCATATCATAAATCGTAATTTTGCCGCCATGCCTTTCAATGGCGTCATGTATGCCGGCAAAAAACTCTTTTCTTACATCTTCCCTTAAGGCTATATGATCGGAATAGGTGCCTATAAGAGAGACATATTCATCGGCCGAAAACACTCTTTCTCTTTTGAAAAGCCTGTATTCTATGTCTGCGAAACCGTATTTCCCCGCAATATCCGCAATGCTCTTCGCCTGATCTTCATCAAACTCACGCAGCACCTTCTTTTTATAGCCATAAAAACGGTTATAATACCGATCATAAAGCTCATCTATCTCGTCTGCCAGCCTAAGATTACCCTTATCTCTGTATGGACGGTTGGCAAAGCGAGCAAAAACCCCTCCGGCTTTCAGCGCTGAGAATAGTTTTGTATAGCCTGCCTCTTCAGCCACCCAGTGAAATGCAGTTGCCGACAATGCAAGATCAAAGCTGTTTTCGCACATCTCCGATTCTTCAAAACTACTGTTGATAACAGAAAATCCCGAAAAATCCCGAAACTTATCTCTGCACATATCGCAGAAGGAAACTCCCGGCTCGACGGCGACAAATCTCTCTGCACGCTTGAGCACCGGCAGCGTTGCCTGACCTGCCCCAATTCCTATTTCAAGGGCATTTCCAAACCTGTCTTTTCCCGCATACTCAAATACAGCATCATAGAGTTCCTCTGGATAACCGGGACGAAACTTGTTATAATCCTCCGCAACCCCGTCAAAGGTCCATCCGTAACCGTTATTTATCTGCATTATTTCTTCTCCAGCCGCTCTATCCATTCATGCCCATCCGGAAACGCAGCCCTGAGAGCCTCTGCAAGCCAACTTTTCTGCTCAGCATCAAGAAGTGGGAAGGCCGCTTCAAAATCGGCTATGTAGCCATCTCTGTCAAGCTCTGACGATTTATAAAGAAGGCATATCTCCGGTGCGAGATATCTGACTCTATCCCTCTCAAGTATAGCCTTATTTTTCTCACGGCTTATTCCTTCTGCACGCGGATATATAAACATACCCTCATGTATATCGTTAAACAGAAACTCTATATAGTCAGGATCATTCTGCCCGTCATGGTGGAACCTCATCCAATAGACATTTTCTTCACCGGTTTCAAATAATTCGACCAATGGACATCCCGGCTTCATGCCAAACACATTACGCCTTTCATCAGAAAGCTCATGCACCATATGTCTGACCTTGCCGCCGCCCAGCATCTCGTAGATCTCATATCCCTTCGCATGCAGATAGTCCGCAGCCAGCTGCTTCTGATCCCAAGACAGCATAAGGTCTATGTCGCCATGTTCACGCGTTTTATAGCCTACAAACAGATCTATGGCATATCCACCGCAGATGGCGTAATCAAATGAACAGCCTTCCATAAGTCTTCCTATTTTCTTTACCATTTCCACTTCTTTCACCTCCGCAAAGCTCTGTGCACCATGATATCATATTAAAGAGATGCTGTCAATTAAAGGGACGCCCATAGGCATCCCTTTAATGACCTGTGTTTATTTTGCCTCGCCTATAAGACGCAGGACCGATTCGGCAATGGCGCGACCGGCTGTGTCGGGCGAGAAATTACCCGGAAGCTTTACGCCAACAACAAAAGGCACCTCAAGCTGCTTTGCCAGCTCAAGATCAAAGCCATGGCGACCTGCCGCGATCTCGACCAGAACTGCATCCTTGCGAACTGCCTTAAGCTCTTCCTCACCCATTACAAGTGCGGGAATAGAGTTAAAAATAATATCCTGTTCGGGAATAACATTTTTGATATCACCGATGTGGATCGACTTATTTCCATAAGCAAGAGAATGCGACATGCCCTCGACACTTCTCGAAGCCTGAGTTACATGAGCGCCCATGCCGCGCAGGATCTGCGAGAGATAGTTTCCGATATGACCATTTCCCAGGACAAGACAGTTGCTGTTCCATATTGTCTTTTTGGAATGCTGCATTGCAAGAGTGAGCGCGCCTTCTGCAGTGCATATACCATTGAAATACTTCATGCCGGGTTCCTCCAGATAGTTGAGGACCTCACGGTCGGGAGCCATAGCCCCGCATACCTTGGCATGGGCAGGCACCTTTGCCATGATCTCGGCATATACCTCGTTTGTTCCCCATACATGTATTCCGTCATTATCCAATGCATTAAAAGGAAGCACAACTACATCAGCCTCGGAAGGGTCTTTAGTTACTGTATAACCATCATCCTCGAGGGCTTTAGCCACATATCCATATCTTGCGTCTCCACCGATACCCAGAACAAGAAACTTCATTTCAATGATCTCCTTTTTCTTCAATTTAACATTATCTTATCATGATTTATGCCAATTGTAAACGAAAAAGTTTGCTTATGCTAACCAAAAAACGGCCCTGAGCCTCCCTATCTTAACAAAAAATACAAATTTTCTTTCCTCAAATTACTTTTAGGCTTTATATTTTTCGATTGTTGTAATATAATATACTCAAAGAAATATTTTGGTTGGTGAACTTAAATGACATATACAGAGTTTAAAGCAATTATCGACTCGAAAGAGCCTATACATATCTGCGGCATCAATGGTGTTTCCATGCGTGCTCTTGCAAAAGAACTTTGCAGCATGGGCGCAACAGTTCAGGGCTCTGACCGCGACCCCTCTCCCTATCTTGATGAGTTTGAATCTCTCGGCATCCGCTTCATGCAGGGCCATCATATCGATAACACAGCCGGTGCGGCTCTTGTTATCCGCACAGCAGCTGTTCTTGACAACAACCCCGATATTGTTGGCGCCAAAAGCAGAAATACCCCTATCCTCGAGCGTGCCAATGCATGGGGTATGCTTATGAGCCGATATGAGCAGGCCGTATGTATCGCCGGCACCCATGGCAAGACCTCTACTACATCTATGATCGCCACATTTACTCAGAGCGCAGGCTGCGACCCCACCGTTATGGTCGGCGGTAACCTCAGCAATATCGGCGGCAGCCTCAGGATCGGTTCCGACAAGCTCTTCATTGCCGAGGCTTGCGAATATAAGAACTCCTTCCTCAGCTTTACCCCCACCATCGCAATTATTCTTAATATCGACCGCGACCATCTTGATTTCTTCAGCGATACTGACGATATCATTGCATCCTTTACCAAGTTTGCCTATCTTGTTCCTGAGCAGACCGGCGTTGTTATTGCATGTCTTGATGATATCAACACCGTCAAGGCAGTTAAGGATATCAACCGCCGAGTTATTACTTTCGGCACAACTCCCGAAGCAGATTATTATATGGATAACGTTGCTTCTCACAACGGTTTCTATAGCTTTGATGTCATCCATGACGGCAAGGTGTTTACCCGCATCGATATGAATGTTCCCGGTATGCATAATGCAGGAAACGCTGTTGCTGCTGCTATTGTTGCCGATCTTCTCGAGGTAGAACCTGAGGCATTCAAAAAGGGCATTGAAGAATACCGCGGTGTTGGACGCCGCTTTGAATACAGAGGCGATTACAACGGCGCCAAGATCTTTGACGACTATGCTCATCACCCCAGCGAGATCGAGGCAACACTTAAGGCCGCAGCTGACATGAATCCCAACCGTGTCATTTGTGTTTTCCAGCCTCACACATATTCGAGAACGGTTTCGCTTCTCAACGAGTTTGCCGATGCCCTCTCTCACTGCGACGTATGCGTTCTGACCGAGATCTTTGCCGCACGAGAGACTAATTTCTCTGGCATTACATCACAGAAGCTCTCCAATATGATCAAGGGCTCTGCCTGTGTTCCCACTCTTGATGCCGCAGCAGATTTCATAATCGAAAATGCTCAGCCCGGCGATATCATCTTTACAATGGGCGCGGGAGACATTAACAAGGTCTATAATATTCTTGTAGAAAAGACATCCAAATAACTCTGATAAAAGATCAACCCCTGAGAGAAATGCTTATTCTCTCAGGGGTTTTCCATTTATATCACCGAGATCACAAATCCCGCAAGGCATAAAACCATATATGCCGTCATTCCGAAATTAAGATATATCTCCGTGGCCTTAACCGCGCCGCAGCTTGAAAGACGGTTAAGCCTGAGAACATCTCTGCCCTGCCTTATCCATAGGAATATTCCTGCCGCCATTATACACATAACTGCCTGCGAAGCAAGCATTCCGACCGGATCCATCCTCAGCAGAAGAGGCATCACGACCGATCCGGTAAAAT
>JAFQVZ010000292.1 GCA_017407765.1 Clostridia bacterium
TCAAATATCAACATCTCGATCGAGCCGCTCAGATCTTCGATGACAACGTATGCCATGTTGGTATGATTTTTGGTGACCTTCATTTTTACCGAAGCCACAACACCACAGAGAGTCACATAGCTGCCATCGGGATATTCACTGTTCTCCTGCTCCTGTGCAGCATGGATCCTGCCGATGGGAATTGCCCCCACCTTTTTCGCCAGAGGAGCAAGTTCATCCATAGGATGACCCGAAAGATAAAGACCGGTGGTCTCCTTCTCCATCGAGAGCAGCTCTTTTTTACCGAACTCGTTTACATATTCGTTGGGTCTGCGATCAGTATCAAAAGAATCGGGTTCTTCTTCGCTCATGCCAAACAGATCCATCTGACCCACAAGATTATTGCGTTTATCGCTGCCGGCCGCATCAAGGACACGGGCATAATTCTGAATAAGATATGCACGCTTGAAGCCGAAACTGTCAAAAGCTCCGCAGCGGATAAGGTTTTCAAGTGCTCGCTTATTTAGCTCTTCTCCGCACATTCTTCGGCAGAAATCCTCAAGCCCCTTGAAAGCTCCGTTCTGCTCGCGCTCATAAACCAGCTTGTCCACAAAGCCGCGGCCAACATTCTTTACTCCGGCAAGACCAAAACGAAGGCCGTTACCTACGACAGTAAAGTCGGAATTGGACAGATTTATATCGGGAGGAAGAACATCTATCCCCTGATCCTTGCAATGAGAAATATATTCAGCAACCTTTGCGCTCTGTCCAAGCACCGATGTAAGCAGCGCCGCCATATATTCTTTGGGATAATGATACTTCATATAGGCTGTCTGATAGGACAGAACAGCATATGCCAGCGCATGAGCCTTATTGAAGGCATAATTTGCAAAGTCGATCATCTCGTCGAATATTTCGTTTGCAATATCTTCGGGCACACCGCTCGCAATGCAGCCCTTAACGCCCTCAGCCTCATTTCCCCGAACAAAGGTCTCTCGCTCGCTGAGAAGCACATCCATCTTTTTCTTGGACATGGCTCGCCTTACAACATCGGCTCGTCCAAGAGAATATCCTGCAAGCAGCCTGAAAGTTTCCATGACCTGCTCCTGATAGACGATGCATCCGTAGGTAACCGAAAGAATCTGTTCGAGCAGCGGATGTTTATAGGTAACCGCTTCCGGATGGGCCCGTCTGTGAAGGAACATGGGTATCGATGCCATGGGGCCCGGACGAAAAAGAGCAATGAGCGCAGTAATATCTTCTATGGACCTCGCTTTCATGCTCACGGCCAGGTTGGTCATGCCCGAGCTTTCCTGCTGGAATACGCCAACAGTGTCGCCTCTGGCGATCATATCGAAAACATCGGGATCGTCATAGTTTATCTTCTGAAGGTCGACATGAGTACCCGATGCCTCGGCAAGCTTGATAGCATCGTCGAGGATTGTCAGGTTTCTGAGGCCCAGAAAGTCCATTTTGAGAAGCCCAAGCTCCTCAAGCGTGGTCATCGTGAACTGGGTGACGACACTCA
>JAFQVZ010000293.1 GCA_017407765.1 Clostridia bacterium
CGGGCAAGCCTCAGGATCTTGTCGTGCGATCTCGCCGTCAGGCCCAGGCGCGAAAAGGCCGCTCTGAGCATATTTTTGGCGTCTTCGGTGGTGTCGCAGTAAAGGCTCATTGCCGAAGGAGGCAGCTGGGCATTGCAGCTGATGCCGAGGCCTCTGTAGCGCTCCTGCTGGATCTCGCGCGCCGCCGTGACTCGCCTTAAGATCTCGCTTGAAGGCTCTTCCTCGCGCCTGCGCTCAAGGCTGTCGTAATCGACGGCTGGCACGCTGACATGGATATCGATACGGTCCATAAGAGGGCCCGAAACGCGTGACATATACTGCCTTACCGACCTCTCAGAGCAGGTGCATTTGCCTCCCGGCTGGCCGTAATAGCCGCAGCGGCAGGGATTCATGGCGCACACCAGCATGATGCGGCCGGGATATGTACGGCTGCCCGACGCGCGTGAAATGGTGATCTTTCCATCCTCAAGGGGCTGGCGCAGCGCCTCGAGCGAGTCTTTTGAAAACTCGGGCAGCTCGTCGAGGAACAGAACGCCGTTGTGAGCCAGCGATATCTCGCCCGGCTTGGGGATGCGTCCGCCGCCTGCCATGCCCACCGACGATACGGTGTGGTGAGGCGAACGGAAGGGACGGCTGGTAACGATGGGTTCGCTGGGGCTCAGCAGGCCGGCCACCGAATATATCTTCGTGGTTTCAAGGGCCTCTTCGGGAGTGATGTCGGGCAGGATCGAGGGCAGGCTCTTGGCCATCATGCTCTTGCCCGAACCGGGAGGGCCGATGAGGAGGATGTTATGTCCGCCGGCCGCGGCGATCTCCATGGCGCGTTTTACGCCCTTCTGACCCATAACATGTTTAAAATCGGGATAATTGCCCCTTGTGGGGGCGAATCTTGCGGGAGGGCAGGCCCTGAGCTGTGCGCCGCCGGTGAGATGATCTATGATCTCGGTGATGCTGCCGACGGGATATACCTCGATGCCCTCGACGTGGGAGGCCTCTTCGGCATTGCCTTTGGGCAGAAATACCTTCTTTATGCCGGCCTCCTGAAGAGCCAGCGTCATGGGCAGTGCGCCGGTGACGGGACGCACCTCGCCGGTGAGCGAGAGCTCGCCGATAAAGGCGCAGTCGCCGGAGGGCGGCTCGATCTGGCCCGAGCAGGCCATTATTCCTATGAGGATAGCGAGGTCATAAACCGGGCCCTCCTTTTTAAGGTCGGCGGGGGCGAGGTTTACCGTTATACGCCTGAAGGGATAGTCGTAGCCGCTGTTTTTAGTTGCGGCACGGACACGGTCCTGCGATTCCTTGACCGATGCATCGGGCAGGCCGACTATATCAAAGCGGGCCACGCCGGGCGAAAGGTCGCACTCGCACACTACCGAGCGGCCTTCGATGCCGAGGATGCCTGCGGTATTTATTTTTACTACCATAATATCCCTCACTTTTAGAAACAAGTGTTTGGTTTTTGTCTGTTTTAATAATACTATATTGATGGCAGTTTGGCAAGAGATAGAGCTGTAATGACAAACAAAAGCCGCCCGAAGGCGGCTTTTAGTGGTATGTATGGATATTTGTTATTCACCTTAACGCAAACTCGCAATGATCGCCTGCGGGTCGAGAATATTAAACACATATTCGGTCCCGCTTTCGGTATACACCTTAACCGCTTCGGCAGTTTCAACGGCAAGCTTTTCAAACTCCGCAAAGCTGAGTGACCCATCTGCCTGCTTTGCCAGAGCGTAAACTCCCGCAACATATGGAGGTATCCAGCTGGCGCCGCCAAAAGTCATATGATAATATTTATCAGCACCCGACATGGCGGCTACAGTACGTCGGTCAATAGGTATACAGACCTCATGCCGAGCTGTTCCCGGATAGGCCGCACCTCCGTATATGTAAAATAAGCAGGGAGTCATTTGAGAAAGATCATTGGGATCGCTCGACAGAGTACGTCCCACAGGGCCAAATGGCGAAGGCTGCATGCAGGTTATCAGCGCGATATCCTGTTCGGCGCACATTTCCTGCATTTCGGCATATACACTGCTGTTATAACCGCCGTAGGAAATGGATACGATATCCAGCTTATCTTCTTCGGGCAGGGTGCGGTTAAGCTCCAGAAGCTGCCGCAGGGCATCAACATCCTCGCCCGCCGAGGGAGATGCGATATAGTATACAGAAGCATCGGGCGCTACGCCACAGGTATCGCCCACCACAATCGAAAGATGCGCGGCTCCGTGCATCGACCCGCTTGTGTTTTCGGGCTGCATATTAAGATAATATTTCAGCTTGCCCTCGTATTCAATGTGAGGGGCTATCGGCTGATCTATGATGGCAATGTTTATCCCCTTGCCTGTGATCCCTTCGGCATGGAGCTCCCTTATGCCGAGGCCCGGGTCCTTGCCAGCTTCAAGCTCGGCTTCGGGGTCAAAGTTTCCGGGCAGATTTTTCGCAAAACGCGTATCGCTGTCATAACAAATAAGC
>JAFQVZ010000294.1 GCA_017407765.1 Clostridia bacterium
ATGGTGCAGCCCTTGCCGATAACCGTGCCTTTGTTTATCATGCATCCGGGGAGGATGACCGTTCCTTCACCGATAACTGCATCGGGTGCGATAAAGGTGGTAGAGGGCGACATGATCATAACACCGCTCTTGAGATGGCGCATATTGATCTTTTCGCGAAGAAGCTCCTGAGCCATATATACACTGTAGGTGTCGGTGACATATACAGCGTCGGCAGGAGGAGTTTCGATATGCTCGAAGCTGCTGTAGTCTTCGTGAGCAATGGCATCTCTGACTGCCTCAGCTTCGCCGAATACGGCGAGGACCTCGCCCTTTTTCATAAGGACAGCGGCCGGCTGCTCGGTCATATAAGAGAGTGTGTCGACCGAAATAGCAGGGCAGGGCATCATATATACAAGAATGCTGCCGAAGGCCGAATCGATCGGCTTGCCCACCGATACTTCACCGTCGGAGATCTCCTTTACGGCCGAAGCGATATATTCGGATATCGGCTGGGACAGAATGGGATATTCAAGCCATTCCGACGGAGCGGAAGGCATGATGTATGTGTTGAAATGGCGCATAATATTGCCTCCTTAACAAAATAAGTATATCAGAACATAAGTGAAAAATCCACTTATATTTTATTCTTTGGCATTTGCAGGGGATATCTGCCCCTTCTTGCCATAACGGGGCCGATGATGATATAATACAGCTATCGAAAAAAGATGAAAAAGGAGGTGCGGCTGTGGACGAAGAGATAGTCATCATAATGGAATATATGGACGCGATGAAGACGCTGTGCGCCGTGAACGACGGCGACTGTGCCCTGCTGTATGCCTATGCCGCCGCATCGGGAGGGAAATGCCGTCTGCATGACGCCGCTCTGCACACGGGATTTGACGAAAAACGTATCGGACGTGCCAAGAGCCTTCTTATAATGTATAAGATATGCAAAACAGCCGGAGCTATGCCTTCTTTTGCCGAGACCGAGTATTCGCCGGCCGAGCTGCTGGCGGCTCAGAGGGGTGACCCCTCGTTCAGGGGCATCTGCGATTATCTTGAACAGGCGCTGGGACGCAGCATCCGTAAGAGTGAGATAGAGATCCTTTACGGAATATACGACAGGCTCAATATGCCTGCCGACGTCATCATGCTAATGATAAACTATTGCAAGTCAAAGGGCCGCCTTAGCGCCCGTGAGCTGGAACGCAGGGCATACGAGTGGCACGACAAGGGTATCGTCACCTATTCGGCGGCAGCTGAGCTGGCCGACATGATGGATAAAAAGTCGGTGGAGCGCCGCAGGATCATGAGTGTTTTCGGAATGGGCGACCGTAAGCCTTCGGAGACCGAAGAAAAATATATCGAAGCCTGGCTCGAAATGGAAATGGATGAAGATATGATCCGAATGGCATACGACCGAACCGTTCTCAGGACGGGCAAGCTGCAGTGGAAGTATCTCCACAGGATCCTTGAGGAATGGCATCGCAAGGGGCTTAAAAACCGACGTCAGGTCGAGCTGGCCGAAGGCGGAGCCGATATTCCTGCCGTCGAGACGGCACCCCCCAGAACTCAGCCGCTTGAGAGCGTCGTTACCACCGTTACGAGAGCCTTTGAAAAGGCCGTGCGCGACAGGGAGGAAACGCAGGCTGCAAGGCTGGCCGAGCTCAGGGCAAAAAGCCCCGAGTTTGCTCAGATCGAGGTGGATCTCGGCCGCCTTACCATTCAGCGTGCAAGGGCAGGCCTTGGCGGAATGGTGGATATGGCAGAGCTGGACCGCAGGCATCAGGCGCTGCTTTCGCGCAGGCGCGAGGTGCTGGCGGCTATGGGCAAGGATGAGAGCTACATCCTGCTCCAGCCCAAGTGCCCTAAGTGCGGCGACAGAGGTTACATAGGCAATCAGATGTGTGAATGCCTGAAGAGGGCCTGCATCGAGGAAGAGCAGAGGCGAAAGAGGCTTTCGGCCGAATGATATAGAAAGACCACTGATTTTGTATCAGTGGTCTTTTTATGCCTAAAATATATCCCAGAAGCTTTTTTCCTGATCGTTGATAGCTTTGTAAGCCTTGAACAGAACATCTGCGGCTTCACTTCGGGAGAGAGACTTGCCGAAATCCGCTCCTTTTTCAAAATATCCGCATGCCACTGTATTTGAAATACTCTGAGCCGACCATGCC
>JAFQVZ010000295.1 GCA_017407765.1 Clostridia bacterium
ACGAACTCCTCGGCAGGAACGCCGAAGAAGACGATGTTGCCGTCCATAGCTTCCTTGATCTCGGGGTCGCTGAGGGCATAAGCAGCGCCCATTACGCCTGTGATCTGAGCATTATGGCCGCAGCAGTGGGATGCGCCTGTCTCGGGGTTGGCATCGGGATGGTTTGCAATGGGCAGAGCGTCGTATTCACCCATCAGCGCAACTGTTGTGCCCTTATAGTCCTTGCCCTTGAGGTAGCCCTTAACGCCTGTGATGGCATGGCCCTCGGTGGTCTCGATGTTGAGGCTCTTGAGGACATCGGCAAACTTGCCTGCGGTTCTGAACTCTCTGTATCCAAGCTCAGCGTGCATCCAGATGTCACGGCCGAAAGCGATGATCTCGTCCTGTTTACTGTCGATAATATCGCAGATCTTCTGCTCAAGCTTATCCATAAATATTTGCTCCTTTGCATAAAAATAAGTCTCAATGGACATAGCATACCACACTCTCTCACAAATGTCCACCATATTGACAGATTTTTTATTTATCTGATACAATGTATTTATAAAAGTTTCTTTTTACTAATCATCAGGAGGCTGTATTTATATGAAGACAGCAATGCTTCAGATCCCCGTGGGCTTTGACAAGCAGAAGAACATCATCCATGCCATGGCGGCTGTCGAGTGGGCGGCCGAAAACGGCGCCGACATTGCCGTTCTGCCCGAGATGTGGAACTGCCCCTATTCCAACAAATATTTCCAGGGTTATGCCGAGGAGGGCATCGGCGAGAGCCGTGCCGCAATGAGCGATACGGCAAAAAGGCTGGGCATTTATCTTGTGGGCGGCTCTATCCCCGAGAGGGAGGACGGCAAGGTGTATAACACAGCCTTTGTGTATGACCGCGAGGGCCGCGAGATCGCCCGTCACCGCAAGGTGCATCTGTTTGACATCGACGTAAAGGGCGGCCAGCGCTTCTTCGAGTCGGAGACCTTTACGGCCGGAAACGAAGTCACCCTTTTCGACACCGAATGGGGCAAAATGGGCCTCTGCATCTGCTTTGATATGCGTTTTCCCGAGCTCAGCCGCATCATGTCGCTGGAGGGAGCCAGGGCGGTGTTTGTCCCTGCCGCCTTCAATATGACCACCGGCCCCGCCCATTGGGAGACCATGTTCCGCCAGCGCGCCGTTGACAATCAGCTGTTCACCATAGGCGTATCGCCTGCGCGCGACGAGCAGGGGGTCTATGTGGCATACGGCAACTCGATCGTTGTCGACCCCTGGGGCAGCGTTATCGCCCGTATGGACGGCGCCGCCAACCGAATGGTGGTGGATATCGACCTGGGTAAGGTAGAGGATATCCGCGCTCAGCTGCCGCTGATGTCGGCAAGGCGCGAGGATGTATATAAAATAAAGAGAGCATAAAGATTTATCCCCATCCACTCATCAAGTGGATGGGGATTTTGTGTGTTTAATATATTTTTGCTCCAAGATCACAAGGATATGGAAAATCATCAACGAAAAAGTCCTCATTATATCCACAATTTTCAATTTGGATACACAAGGCTTTGTTATATCCACCGATTTTTTGATTGTCCCACTTTTCATAATATTTGCAAGCGGTATCAACATATAAACCAACAATCTTATTTTTCAGGATAATCTCATAGTAATCATCACATATTCGGGTATTTTCATCAATGAGAAGTTTATACTCATGTGACGCCGGATTATTTAGTGTACTTGTGTAATATATATCTCGAATATGCATATAAGTAAAACCTGATGCCGACTGCGAATATGCGACTATTTTCCCTGTAATTCTTTTATATTCTTCATGGTCAATTTTAACGATTTCTTCCAATTCCTTATTTTTCTTTAAAAGATAGATATTGCAGGCCATACTTGCAATAAATATTATTGATATAAGGAATAGAATAACTTTTCTCATGCTCCCCAATGTTATCACCTCTAAGCTTATATTAATTTTATAATAACAAAAAAAGGATAAATGTCAATATAGTAAATCGCTGATAATTTAATTGACTATCGTATCATAAAGCATAATTTAAAAACCCCCTTACACAGAGGAGCTATAGATGCCTGCCTCTATCCTTATGTGAGATTCCGGAGCTTCGTTTCACTTCGCTCAGAATGACATTTTAGTGAGTGACAAACTACATTGTCATCCTAAGCGAAACACAGTGTATCCCCGGGATCTCACGCCGTGCTTCTCATAGGCACCTACGCGGGCGGTTCACGAATCGCCCGTAATATCAATCCATCTTGTTGATGACCTTCTTATAGGGCATCAGCATGCCCTCGGTCATCTTGCTGCCGGCCTTGGATTTGAGCTTCTTGCTGGACATGAGCCCGCCCACAAGATACATGGCCATCATCCTGCCGCGGTTCTTCTGGGGGAAGTCATACTGGCCGTGTTCCTTATAGAACTTATGGTCGGCCTTCATCATGCCCTGCATGAGCCATATAAGGTCGCGGAAGATCTTCATGCCGCCTACGCCATAGAAGTTCTGGGGCGGTGTATATTTATGCTCGAGGGCATAGGCCAGCTGAGCCGCCATGCGGTCGATCTCGCGGTCGGGGTCATATTCGTCGGTGGCAACACCGGCAAGGAAGTTGCCGCCCACCTGGGCGCGGCCTTCGATTATCATCTGAAGGTTGAACTCGCGGCTGTAGTCACCCGAAACGAGATAGCCCATAGGCATGCCCATGGTGACGGTTCGGTGGCCGTTGCAGAACTGGCGGTCGTCATACATCTTGAAGAGGGCGCCCATCGAATGATCCTTTATCGAGAAGGCATATACGATCGACTGGGCCGTCTGGATATCATTTCTCAGGAAATCGTCAAAGCCGTCGGTGTAGATGCATTTGCCCGAAACGGCGCAGTTGAAGCAGCCGAGGCAGCCGCCGCGGAAGGGGTATTTGCTCAGGTCGACCACCCTTGTGCTGAGGGGGAAGACGGCGCGGAAGCGCTCGATCATGCTCTCCAGCTGCCCGCTTTCGCCGCTGAGGTCGGTGATGATGACAACGTCGCCCGGCTTGCTGCCGGCAGACTGGGGAACCGTGACAGGCTTATGGGCAGGAGCAGGCAGCGGAGCGGGTGCGGCCTCGCAGCAGCCGTTCTTTACGCACCACAGCACATAGTCGAGAAAATCTTTTGCCTCGCGTCGGCCCTTTTCCGAGAGAAGGTCGTCCATGTCGGCCGAAAGGCCGCGGATATAACGAAGGCCAAGGTCATGGCAGTTGTCTTCGATATATCTGTGGGCTGTGACGTCGTAGAAATGCTTGGAGGTGGTCAGCTGTGTGGCATATTTGTCCGAGAGGTCGATGTTATGCTCCTTCAGCAGCTCGATGAACCTGTGCAGCTGGCTGGGGGCAATGAAGGTATATACGGGATATGAGAAAATGATTACCCGGCTGCGCTCGATGGCATCGAGGGCCGGCTTCATGTCTTTTTCGAGGCCCTTGATGCGTGCTCCGGCATTGAGCACCTCGAACCTGACATGGGGATAGCGCTTTTCGAGATATCTGATGGTCTGCAGCGTAACGCTGTTTTCGCCCTTGGGGCTTCCGTTGATGACAAGGATATTCATAATAGAACCTCCGTTTATGTTATGGAATAAGTATAGCATAAACAGAGGTTCAGTTCAAAAATGGATAGTATGTCAGCCTATTTTAAGCAAGTTATGGCTCGTAGTCATAGGTCAGGCCTTCGGTGAGGTTATAGCAGACTGTCCTGTATTCCACCTCCACGCAGGGAACCACCTTGGGGCAGTCGGGGCAGCGGTATTCGGTGACGGCATACCTCACCTGCTGCACCTCGTCGTGTCCATAGTGGTTATGGGCTGTGCAGGGCGAGGTGCGGCCCTCGCTGCCGTAAGAACGGTCTTCTTCCCACTCGGTATACTCGGTGGGGGTACAGACCTCCCAGCCTTCGAAGTCATCGCGGGTTTTTTCAAAGCTCTCACAGCGGGCATGGCTCTCGCAGAACTCGAACTCCGAAAGGTCGGGCTCGGTCAGGCAGGTCTCGATGGTCTGCACTCCATAGGAAAGCTTCTTGTGGCCGCACACCTCGCAGATGCCGCGTTTGACGGTCAGCTTTTCGGTGACCTTGACGAAGTGGCTTTCGTCGCCGTGCTTCTCACAGCCGTAATAGCCGTCCACCTCGTGCTCGGAGCCTATGTAGATATCGACATAGCCCACATCCTCATTCAGTTCGGGGGAATAGGG
>JAFQVZ010000296.1 GCA_017407765.1 Clostridia bacterium
AACGGAGTGCCGAGGGTAAGTGTGGGCATAAAGGCAGATTTCCGCCTTAGGGATATGCCGGAGCATACAGCAGAGGTATATGAGGCGGCGCTTGAGAAGCGCCTTGTTTCGGAAGGTTATGAGGTGTTTGAGAGGCTCAAAGCCTCGGCCTGTGATGCTTTAGGGGCGGGGCAGCAGCTGAGCCGGCTTTCGCCCTCGGTGTGGGAGCAGACGGAGGGCAGATGGCATGAGCTTTTTTCGCAGGCCGAGCTGGAGCTTGAGGTCGACTGCCGCCTCGAAAGCCGAGGCAAGACGGAGGGAATGGAATGAGCCATAAACTGAGCACATACCGGGTGTTTGCGGCGGTGTTTCTCTTTCTTAACGCAGGCAGCATAAACACCGGTCTCGAGCCGATGGGCAAGGCGACATGGCTGGGATGTCTTGCCGCATCAGCTGTGGCGGCGCTTATGGTGCCGCTTATGATAAAGGTGTGCCGGGGTGCGGATGCTGACGGGCGGGCTGCGAGAGGGGCGGCCTCGGTAATGGCGGCGGCAGCCCTGCTTTCGGGAGGGGTGCTGCTGGGGCAGTTCCGCATATTTGTAGCGACCTATAACGAACTTGTGCCTTCGCCCGCCCTTGTGGCGCTGGTGATCGGCGCCGCGGCCCTTTATCTCAGCTGCCTGAGAGGGCACGGGCTGTGGCGGTATTGCGAGGCGGCCTTTGCCGCGGTCATTTTTCTGCTGGCGGTGTCGGTGTTTATCGGCATAAATGAGGCCGACCCCATGCGTCTTCTGCCCCTTTGGCAGGGAGAGGGCGGCCGCGGCATTGCCGATGTGCTTAAGGTGTACGGCAGCTTTTTTGCCGATGTTTTTGCCGTACTTTATGTGCTGGCAGGCAGCAGCGACGACCGTGAGCTGATCGCGGGCTCGCGGTGGGGCATAGCGGCGGCAGGGCTTATCATGGCGCTGTTCAGGGTCAAGTGTATCGGCATTATCGGATATATCACGGCGCGGCGCTACACCTTTCCGGTGTATGCCCTGTCGGGGCTTCAGCGCATAGGCAGCTACGGCATCCATATCGAGGATGTGATCACCTGCGCGCTGGCAGCGGCGAGGATCATTAAGCTTGCAGTCATCATAAGGTTCTGCGCCGCCTGCTTCGGGGTTCTGAGGGGCCGAAGATCTGAAGGGCCGCTGCCGAATGCGGCGGCTGCAGCCTTCATCGTTATATTCGCCGTGTTTGTCATCGGCAGCGATGCCGTTATGGATCTGTGGCTGAACAGGCTTTGGATATCGGGCCTGGCAGCCTTTGTGGCGCTGCCCCTTGCGGCATATCATTGGATAAAAAGAAGCGGCAGGACATAGCGCCCTGCCGCTTTTTGCGGTGAGTTCAGTTTCTTTTCATGCAGGATGCGCCATAAAGCATACATAGCCCTTCGGTGAGGGGGACTGCCAGCCATACACCGTTCATGCCAAACAGCCATGCCATCGCGACGGCAATGGGAACTATCAGCACAAAGCCACGCATGAGTGAGAGGGCATGGGCGGGGCCGGGGCGGTTGGACGAGGTGAAGAAGAGGCCGATGACGATGTTGAAGCAGCAGAAAGGCATCATTGTGAAATAAAGTCTGAGGCCCGAGGCTGCTATATCCTGCAGAAGGGCGTTGCCCTCGCTGTTGAATACAGAGGTTATGGGGTCTGCAAGAGTGAATACCGTCAGATAGACTATGGCCGAGAAGGCAAATCCGGATACCAGCGCATAGCGCAGGGTGGCGTGCATTTTTTCCTCTTCGCCCGAGCCGGAATATCGGCTGAAAAGAGGCTGGACGCCCTGACCGAGGCCCGAGAAGACTCCGGTTATGACAAGGGCGATGTTTGCTACCACTCCGTAGGCAGCACCACCGGTGCTGCCCGAGATCATCAGTATAAGAGTGTTGAACAGAATGATTATAACGCCGGCCGAGACCTCGGTCACGAAGGAGGGGAAGCCGAGGGTTATGATCTTTCTGACATCGGGCAGTGAAAAGGGAGCCTTCATAAGGCGGAAGCCGCATTTGGAGCTGAAATAATGCTTCGACATAATGATGATCGAAACAAGGGGCGAGAAGCCGGTGGCAAGAATGGCGCCGAACATACCCATGCCCATGGGGAAGATGAAGACATAGTCGAGGACGATGTTGACAAGGTTGCCCATCAGCTGGGCCGCCATGGTGAGGCGGGGCTGGCCGTCGTTTCGGACAAAGCTGAGCATGATGCCGTTGAGGATATAGATGGGAGCAAAGATGAGCAGCCAGCGAAGATAGGTGGAGGTCATTTCGAGGATATGTCCCTCGGCGCCCAGCAGGGAGGCAAGGGGTCCCGGGAGAAAGAGGCCGCAGAAGACAAACAGCAGAGCGGGCAGCGCCGAGGCGGCAGCGACATTGGTGAAGATAGGGGCGGCATCCTCTTCGCGGCCCTGCGCCCTGAGGATGGTGTAGCGGGTCGCGCCGCCCATGCCGAACATCAGGCCGCAGCCGTATACTACATTATAAAGAGGAATGGCAAGGTTAAGGGCGGCAAGGCCGTCGGTGCCCAGACCGGCCGAAACGAAGAAGGTGTCGGCAAGAATGTAAAGAGACACTCCCAGCGTTCCCAGCACGCTGAGAAGGGAATATCTTATAAAATCGTGCAGAACGATGTTTTTTTTCATAATAAGTCCTCCAAAAACCAAAAAAGCGCCGGACCCTGTCTTCTGTGGCCTAATGACAGGATTCCCGCGCGTCTGTCCTCTACCCGGCGGCAAAGGAAGAGTTTATTCTTTATCGGCCCTATGATAGCACATTTTTTAGCTGTAATCAAGAAATTATTTGACAGTCCTATAAAGATGGCGCTATAATAAGACGTTAAAAATCTGAGAATTAAGGGGATATATTTAAATGAAAAGAGAAGATTTGAGAAATATTGCCATTATCGCTCACGTCGACCATGGCAAGACAACTCTTGTCGACCAGATGCTCAAGCAGTCGGGCACCTTCCGCGAAAATCAGGAAGTAGCCGACCGCGTAATGGACTCGAATGACCTCGAGCGCGAGCGCGGCATCACCATCCTTGCAAAAAACACAGCTGTATATTATAAGAACACAAAGATCAACATCATCGACACTCCGGGCCATGCCGACTTCGGCGGCGAGGTAGAGCGCGTTCTCAAGATGGTAAACGGCGTTATCCTGCTGGTCGACGCAGCCGAGGGCACAATGCCTCAGACACGCTTCGTCCTTCAGAAGGCCCTTGCTCTGGGCCATAAGGTCGTTGTTGTAGTCAATAAGATCGACCGTCCCGATGCCCGCATCAACGAGGTCATCGACGAGGTGCTCGACCTGCTTATCGACCTCGGTGCCGACGACGAACAGCTCAACTCTCCCGTTCTCTTCTGCTCGGGCCGCGAGGGCACAGCTTCGCTGACACCCGAAGGACCTCACGAGAACTTTGCGCCCCTCTTTGATGCCATCCTTGATTATATCGACTGCCCCGAGGTAGACGAAGAGGCTCCCGCACAGATGCTGATCTCCTCCATCGACTATAACGAGTATGTTGGCCGAATCTGCATCGGCCGTGTCGAGCGCGGCACCATCCGCAAGAACCAGGATATCATGGTCTGCCACTATCACAACAACCACGATCCCTATAAGTCCAAGATCGTCAACCTCTATTCCATCGAGGGCCTTGGACGCGCACCCATCGAAGAGGCCCATGCCGGCGAGATCGTCTGCCTTTCGGGCATTGCCGACGTCAATATCGGCGACACGCTCTGCAGCGTCGACTGTGTCGAGCCCCTGCCCTTCGTAAAGATCTCCGAGCCCACGGTCGAGATGACCTTCTCGGTCAACAACGGCCCCTTTGCCGGCCGCGAGGGCAAGTTTGTCACCTCCCGTCATCTGCGCGACCGACTGATGCGCGAGCTGCTCAAGGACGTATCCCTCCGTGTCACCGAGACCGACTCTACCGAGAGCTTCAAGGTCGCAGGCCGCGGCGAGATGCACCTGTCCATCCTTATCGAAACCATGCGCCGCGAGGGCTATGAGTTCTGCGTAGGCGCTCCCCGCGTTCTCTATCAGGAGATCGACGGTGTTATGAGCGAGCCTGTCGAGACCCTTGTCTGCGACGTTCCCAACGACTATGTCGGCGCCGTCATGGAAAAGATCGGCTCCCGCAAGGGCGAGCTTATCCAGATGAACCCCCAGGGCGACACACGCATGCGCATCGAATACACAGTTCCTTCCCGCGGCCTCTTCGGCTATCGTAACGAGTTTATGACCGATACACGCGGCGAGGGCATCATGAGCTCGGTGTTTGCCGGCTATGTTCCCTATAAGGGCGATATCATGACACGCACTACCGGCTCGCTGATCGCCTTCGAGACGGGCGAAGCCGTTACCTACGGCCTCTTCAATGCTCAGGACCGCGGCGTTCTGTTCATCACACCCGGCACAAAGGTATACGAGGGCATGGTAGTAGGCCAGTCGCCCAAGGCCGAGGACATCAACGTCAACGTCTGCAAGAAAAAGCACGTCACCAATATGCGCGCATCGGGCAGCGACGAGGCAATGCGCCTTGTTCCTCCCCGCCAGATGAGCCTTGAGGCCTGCATCGAGTTTATTGCAGAGGACGAGATGATCGAGGTCACACCCAAGAACCTCCGTATCCGCAAGACCATCCTCGACAACCAGCTCCGCGCCAAGAGTATGGCTAAAAAGAACAAGTAATGACCCCTATAAGGGCTGCTTCCGTACGAAGCGGCCCTTTTTCATATTACCGGCAAAGATTAGCCGGCGGCAACCGATGAACTTAACGAAAAAACAACAAAAATAGTGTTTTTCGTGCAAAATTGTGGGTTTTGCTTGTTGACAAAAAAAGCATTTGGAGATACCATAATGATGTGTGCAATAACTTTGGTATCTTGTCTTTGATACCTATATTAAGGAGAGTACAGAATGAAGAAATACGAAATCGTTTTGAAGAAAGCTCTCAAGCCCGACATCACAATGATGGAGATCTATGCACCCCTTATCGCCAAGAAGGCTAAGGCTGGTCAGTTCATCATCTTCAGAGTTGATGCTGAGGGCGAAAGAGTACCCCTGACTATCGCTTACACAGATAAGGAAAAGGGTTCCGTTGCTATCATCTTCCAGAAGGTCGGTGCTTCGACACTTGCTCTGGACGAGCTCAACGAGGGCGATTGCCTGCATGACTTCGTAGGTCCTCTGGGCGTTCCCACAGAGATCGAGAAGATGGGCAAGAAGGTTGCTGTCGTTGGCGGCGGCGCCGGCTGCGCTATCGCATATCCCATCGCTAAGGCTCTGCACGAGGCTGGCGCTGAGGTTCATACAATCGCAGGCTTCCGTAACAAGGACCTCATCATCCTCGAAGAGGAGATGGGCAAGGCTTGCACAGAGCTGCACATGTGCACAGATATCGGTGACTACGGCTTCCACGGCTTCGGCACAGATATGCTGAAGAAGCTCATCGAAGAAGGCCACAAGTTCGACCACGTTGTCGCTATCGGCCCCCTCATGATGATGAAGTTCGTCTGCAAGCTCACAAAGGAGTATGACATCCCCACAACCATCTCCATGAACCCCATCATGGTAGACGGCACAGGCATGTGCGGCTGCTGCCGTGTAACAGTCGGCGGCGAGACAAAGTTTGCATGTGTTGACGGTCCTGACTTTGACGGTCACCTCGTAGACTTTGACGAAGTCATCGCTCGTAACAATTCCTACAAGCCCTTCGAGGCCAAGAAGAAGGAAGAACATATCTGCAGATTGAGAGGTAAGACAAATGCCTAACATGTCGCTCACAAAGGTAAAGATGGCAGAGCAGGAGCCCAACGTAAGAAACGCTAACTTCCTCGAAGTTGCACAGGGCTACACACTCGAGCAGGCTAAGGAAGAAGCCGAGCGCTGCCTCAATTGTAAGAATGCTATGTGCGTTCAGGGCTGCCCTGTAAACGTACCCATCCCCCAGTTCATCGCTAAGATCCGCGAGGACGATCTGGAGGGCGCATATAAGATCCTCTCCAACGCAAACGCTCTGCCCGCAGTTTCCGGACGTGTATGTCCCCAGGAGACACAGTGCGAGAGCAAGTGCATCAGAGGCATCAAGGGCGAGCCCGTTGCTATCGGCCGCCTCGAGAGATTCGTTGCTGACTGGGCTCGTGAGAACGGCATCGTCAACATCGAAACAGCAGAAGCTACAGGCCATAAGGTCGCAGTCATCGGTTCCGGCCCTGCCGGCCTGACATGCGCAGGCGAGCTGGCAAGAAAGGGCCATGACGTAACAGTCTTCGAGGCTCTGCACGTTGCCGGCGGCGTTCTGTCCTATGGTATCCCCGAGTTCCGTCTCCCCAAGGAGATCGTAAACAAGGAAGTTGAGAACCTCGAGAAGATGGGCGTTAAGATCGAGACCAACATGGTCATCGGTAAGGTCCTGTCCATCGACGAGCTGCTCGAAGAGATGGGCTTTGAGGCCGTATTCATCGGCTCCGGCGCCGGTCTCCCCATGTTTGCTAAGATCCCCGGTGAGTCTCTCTGCGGCGTATACTCCGCTAACGAGTACCTCACACGTATCAACCTGATGAAGGCTTTCCGCGGCGCAGACAACTGCACAACACCCGTACTCGAGAGCCAGAGCGTAGCAGTCATCGGCGGCGGTAACGTTGCTATGGACGCTGCTCGCTGCGCTAAGAGAATGGGCGCTAAGGAAGTCCATATCGTATACCGCAGAGGCGAGGCAGAGCTTCCCGCACGTAAGGAAGAAGTTCACCACGCTATGGAAGAAGGCATCATCTTTGACTTCCTCACAGCTCCCGTATCCATCGAGGGCGATGAGAAGGGCCGTGCATGCAAGCTGCACTGCGTAAAGATGGAGCTGGGCGAGCCCGATGCTTCCGGCAGACATCGTCCCATCCCCGTAGAGGGCAGCGACTTCGCTATCGAAGTTGACACAGTTATCCCCTCGCTGGGCACATCTCCCAACCCCCTCATCCGTTCGACAACACCCGGTCTTGACACAAACAAGAAGGGCTGCATCGTAACAGCTGAGAACGGCTCCACATCGAGAGCTGCTGTCTTCGCAGGCGGCGACGCTTCGACAGGTGCTGCTACAGTTATCCTCGCTATGGGCGCAGGCAAGACAGCTGCTGCTTCCATCGACGAGTATCTGAGAAACAAGTAATCATTAAGCTTTTAGCTTAAAATAGGAAAAGCCATCCGAAAGGA
>JAFQVZ010000297.1 GCA_017407765.1 Clostridia bacterium
CTTTCTTCTGCCTTTTTGGCGTCATTCCAGCGGGATCCCCACAAAATCTGCGATTTTGCGAGGGCCCCTTGAAATTGATAGATTTGCCGCAAATAAACTTACGGCAAATCGTGCGCCGCAAAAAGCGGCGGGAATGGACCGCACTATGTATAGGTTGTTATACGTTGTGCTTAACTCTGTCTCTTTCCTCTGCCTTCTTGGCGTCGTTCCAGCGGGATCCCCACAAAATCTGCGATTTTGCGAGGGCCCCTTAAAAATGATAGATTTGCCGCAAATAAACTTACGGCAAATCACGCGCAGCAAAAAGCGGCGGGAACGGACCGCACTATGTATAGGTTGTTATACGTTATGCTTGACTCTGTCTCTTTCCTCTGCCTTCTTGGCGTCATTCCAGCGGTCCATTGTACCTACAAGGTATCCGGTGATGCGGCGGATACGCTCAAAGGGAACAGGCGCAAGTGTATAGTTGAGATCTACATACTCACCGTCAATGGTGATGGTAAGCTCGTCGACCTTCTGATGATTCTTGTCCTGAATATAATCGATATAAGCCTGAACTTCCTGCTGCGACATCTGGCCGCCCTGCACATTTATGGTCATAACAGATACCTCCATACAATATTTTGTGGTTGCGTACACAATATTTAGTGTTCAATATTTATTATACACACAAAATAGAGAAATGCAATAGGGAAAATTAAGGCTTTTATTTCCAGAGGTAATATGGTATACTCAAGATGTAACCACGTTAAAAAAGCTACAAAATAATATTAAAGGAGCTTAGAAATGAACGTACAGGAAATGAAAAAGCTGGTTTGCGAAGCCATCGACAAAAATCGCGACAACATCATCGGCATTGCTGAGAGCATCTTTGCTGAACCCGAACTCGGCTACAAGGAGTTCAAGACAGCAGCAAAGGTAAAGAAGGTTTTTGACGAGCTGGGCCTCGAATATCAGGATGAAGTAGCCGTAACAGGCGTTATTGCCAAGGTTCCCGGCGGCCAGCACAATGCCAAGATCGCTCTGATGGGCGAGCTGGATGCCGTTGTATGCCCCGGTCATCGCTGCGCTGATCCCGAAACAGGCGCTGCACACTCCTGCGGCCACCATGCTCAGATCGCTTCTCTGATGGGTGCTGCTTACGGCCTCGTACAGAGCGGTGTTATGCCCGAGCTGGGCGGCGATGTTGCTCTTATGGCTGTTCCCGCTGAGGAAGGCGTAGAGCTCGAATACCGCAACGACCTTATGCAGGCCGGAAAGATCTCTTTCCTCGGCGGCAAGCAGGAATTCATTAAGCTTGGTGTATTTGACGATATCGATGCTATGGTCATGCAGCACACAGTTGCAGGCGACAAGGTTACAGCTGGCGGCCCCGGCGGCATGGGCTTTGTTGCAAAGATCGTCCAGTACATCGGTCAGGAGAGCCATGCTGCTTCTCCCCATATGGGCGTAAACGCACTCGACGCTGCAAAGATCGGCCTCGTAGCCTGCGATGCTCAGAGAACAACATTCAAGGATGAAGACGGCATCCGTTTCCATCCCATCATCACAAAGGGCGGCGCTCTGGTTAACGTCGTTCCCGCTTTCGTTCAGATCGAAACATTTGTCCGCGGCCGCTCCATCGAGGCTATCAAGGACGCAAGCTTCAAGATCGACCGCGCTCTCCGTGCAGGCGCTGACGCTATGGGCGCTGAGTGCAAGATTTTCAATCTGCCCGGTTATCTCTTCTCCGTCGAGTCTCCCGAGCTCAAGAGCCTCGTAGAGGGCAACATTGTAGAGCTGGTTGGCGAAGAGCGCCTCGGCAAGTCTCCCTCCGGCTTCACAACCGAAGCTAACGACGTTTCCAACATCATCCCCACAGTTCATGCTATGGTTGGCGGTTCTGAGGGTATCGGCCACAGCTCCAACTATGAGATCGCCGATAAGGAAACAGCTTATATCGTAGCAGCCAAGATGCTGGCTATGTCTGCTGTTGATCTGCTGGCAAACGGCGCTGAGAAGGCTATCGAGATCAAGAAGAACTTCAAGGCTCCTCTGACAAAGGAAACATATCTCCAGCTCCTCGAGGATCTGAAGAAGTAATTTCCGATATACATATAATCTTATATTGTATGGTTATGGCGGCACGGTTTATCCGTGCCGCCTTTTCTTTTTATTTTGTCGAAAAAACGGGAACATCGGTGTGCTTAGGCAGTCTAAAGCGTACAGAGAAAAACCGGGAGGTTAAGATATGAAATACAAACACGAAAAGGCTTCGGGCGGCACAAAACCCATGTGGCTGCTTTGGGTGCTTGCCGCTGTGCTGGTGGTTATTATAGGCGGAATGCTGGTGAAGTATGTTCTGCCCGCAGGCGGCGATGAAGCTCAGAATAATGCCGAAGAAAACAAAGTTTCTGAGGATAATAATGTTCCTTCGGATGAAGACAAGGCTGAGGAAGACGAAAAGACAGCCGAAGAAGAACCTGCACTTGACGGTGATGCCGAAGTGATAGCCAAAGCTGACCTTCTGGCAAGAGGCTATTACTATGACGAGGCCATCGAGCTTGTAAGCGCACTTGAAAGTGAAGAGGCCAAGGCAAAAAAGGCCGAGTATGAGAGGCTTAAGGCGGCTCTTGTGCCTTATACGGGCCGATATTATCATGTGTTCTTCCACAGCCTTATCATCGACACCGAGCTTGCCTTTGACAACAAGGGACATTCGGCTGAAGGCTATAATATGTGGATGACCACCGCATCCGAGTTTAAAAAGATGCTCCCTCTGCTGCTCGAAAATAACTTTGTTATGTATGACATAACCGAGATGGTGGAGATCGATGCAAACGGCAAAGCAGTTCCCAAGCAGATCATGCTGCCCGAGGGCAAGAAGCCGCTGGTCATTTCGATCGATGATGTAAACTATTATGACTATATGAAGACCGATGGTTTTGCCGACCGCCTGGATGTTGATGAAAACGGCAGAGTTGTGACCATCGTAAAGAATGCCGACGGCAGCGAGAGCGCTACATACGACGGCGATGTAATGCCTATCCTCGACAGCTTCTGCCTCGAGCATCCCGAGTTTTCCTATCGCGGCGCCAAGGGTATTGTGGCCTCCACGGGTTATGCCGGTGCTTTCGGCTATCGCATCACCGACCTTGAGCTCTATTCCGAGGAAGAGGGCAAGGCTATGCTGGCAAAGGTAGAAGAAGTCGCACAGGCGCTGAGAAACTGGGGCTGGCAGATTTCGAGCCACAGTTATACCCACAATCAGTATTGGAACAAGCTCACCATCACCATGGATGAGATGGCTTATGACACCGGCCGCTGGAAGAACGAGATCATGCCTTATACCGGCAAGACAAACATTATGGTCCCGCCCTTCGGTGTATCTTTTGATCCCGATGATGCCAGGTTCCGCTATCTCATTGACGAAGGCGGATTTGAGATCTATTGCCCCGTAGGTTCGGGCATGAACGCATGGTTTGAGGATGATGTGTTCTTTATGGAGCGTCTTAATCTTGACGGCTACACTATGATAAAGCATCCCGAGCGCGTTTCGAACCATTTCTTTGACCCCAGCCTGGTTCTTGACGAAACAAGACCGCCTCTGGATTAATGTTGAGGGAGATAAAATGGAAATAAGAAGATTCAAAAATGATGATGCCATGGAACTGGCGGAGGTCATTGCCGAGACCCTTAGAGTAAGTAACAGTAAGGATTATCCTGACAGTTTTATCGAATATAATATAACCTCTCATTCAGCAGAAGCACTTATAGAAAGGGCAGGCAGCAGCCATATGTATGTGGCCTGCGATGGGGCGCAGATCATAGGATGCGGAGCCATTGCCGGTTACTGGGGAAGCACGACCGAAAGCATATTGCTGACCATTTTTGTTCTTCCGTCCTATCAGGGCAAGGGTGTGGGGAGAAGCATCATTGATACTCTTGAGAGGGATGAATACTTCCTCAGAGCAAGCCGCATAGAGATCCCTGCTTCCATAACAGCCCTTGGATTTTACAGGAAGATGGGATATGGTTATAAAAACGGAGTTGACGAACCGGAAGACGGCGTTATGTATCGTCTTGAAAAGTTCAGATAAAGCAAGCAAAACCCGGCCTGCAGCTGCAGGCCGGGTTTTACTGTTTATTCCTGAGACGATAATCTGAATGCGATTTCCACTGCGACCACAAGAAGGCGCTCTCTCATATCCTGAGGAACATTTCCGAGGATCCTGCTGTCCCATGTGCTGCCGTCCAGACAGTCTGCGGCATACAGGAACTGATAGACTTCTTTATGTCGGAATTGTCCAACAGACATGATGGAAGCGCACTCCATTTCTACGATACCACAGCCTTCTTTCTTGCGCAGCTCCATATTACGGTCTGTTTCACGGTAGAAAGCATCTGTTGTCCACGTTTTGGTGGTCTTGTAAGGGATGTGCATATCATCAAGTATCTTTGTCAGCTTGGGTGCAGACTTGATCTCCAGATAATCGGATGCTTCTGCGTAATGATAACTGACGCCTTCATCCCTGTAGGCTGACGTAGGAACCAGCAGGTTACCCTCTGCTATATCTTTATCAAGTGCTCCGCAGGAACCAAAGAACAGAAACCTTTCTCCGCCCAATGCAATAAGCTCTTCGAGGTAAGCGGAAGAACCTGCACCGCCCATAACTGTGGTGAAAAAGCCTATCTCGGCGCCTTTGTATTCAAACTTGTAAATAGGATGGCTCAGGCCTCCGCCGCTCAGATAACCTATTTCCTGTGCGTTATGCTTTTTGAGGAAGAGTGAGCAGAACTTGGCTGAGAAGACAACGATCACAGTTTTGGGGAAATCATCTATCTTTTTAAGTTTATCTGAGGCTTTGAGGATCTCTTTTCCAAACAGATCAAAGGTGTTAATTATACTCATCTTATGCTGTTATCCTTTCGATTTTATTTATTAAATGTGCGTTTTACAAAGTCTTCAATGACGGGGAAGACATAATCGGGGCGGTCGCCGAAGACCGAGTGGGACGAACGCTCGACGATGTGCAGCTCCGACTGGGGCATAGCTTCGTGCATCTCCACCGAATGGATGGGCGCCGTTACGAAGTCGGCCTCACCTGCGACGATCAGGACAGGGCATTTGACCTCGGGCAGCCGGGGAACAAAGTCGAAGGTCGCCAGCTCGCCGCTGCGCTGATAGTTGTTGACCTCGGTGTGAGATATCTTCCTCGTGCGTGCGTCAACCACCTCCTGCCAGACCTCGTCGTCATATTTGTAATGATAGAGGCTCTCCATCTTTTTCATATAATCGTCAAAGTCGGTGATCTCGCCAGCCCACTTTTTGCGCCACAGCTCCTTCTGCTCCTCGGTGCCTCGCTCCATGATGATCTGAGTGGCGGTCTCGTTGATCCTGTAGCTGGGAGCGGTAGTGATAAGAATAAGGCCGTGGAGATGCTCCTGATGGTCGAGGGCATACTGCTGTGCAACCATTCCGCCGTAGGACTGGCCGAGTACATATATCTTATCAAGGCCCAGATACTGCCTTACAGCCTCGGCATCTTCCGAGTTCTGCTTCATGCTGCTGGTTTCGATGGGGCCCCATTCGCTGCGGCCGCTGTTGCGGTGGTCGAGGAAAATCAGCTGCATATGCTCGGCTAAAGGCAGGATGCCGGGGAGAAAATGGCTGTGGTCAGAGCCGGGGCCGCCGTGCAGCACAAGGCACACCGGCTTTTCACGCATCACAGGGCCATCGGGCACAAACTGTTTGCCGGCTACATCAAAAAAGATCCTGGTTCCGTTTACTTTTGCATACATATATATTTACCTCCTGCGCTTACTGGGCCTTGCCGCGGCTGACTATGGGTCGGCATGCGGTTATTTCTTCACCGTCGGAGTAATAAAGCTCGTCATAAAGGTTGACGGTAGCACAGCAGTGGCCGGGAATGACCATGACTGTATCTCCAACCTTGAAGTTATGCTCGCCATAGAAAGATGTGTGTTCCTCGCTGAGGGATACATCATCATAATCCCAGCCGAGCACCTGAGGAGGCCCCTGATCGGGGGATATGCTCTTGATGCCCGCATCGATGACGAAGCGGCCCTTGCCTGCCGAAATGACGGTGGCAGCGACGAAGAGGGCGTTTTCAAAACCGACTTCCATGGGGCGGTAGGCCCTGTCCATAAACATGAAGGAGCCGGCCTGAAGCTCGGTGTATACGGTATCCTCTGCTTTGAGATAGGATGTGCCGGTGCTGCCGCCGCTGACATTCTCGCTCTTTATGCCGCGTGATTCGAGGAAGGCGATGAGCTCCTTAAGGCGAGCCTCATTGCCCAGGGTGGTCTTTTCGCGATATGCTCGGTCGTATTCATGGGCAAGATTTCCGGCATAGGCCTGAATGCCGCCGTATGTGACGCCGGGAAGGCTGTTTGCCAGCCATGCCAGCTCGCAGAAGAATTCAAAATCGTTTACACCGCAGCGGTTCATGCCCATTTCGAGCTCGACATAAACATTGACGTTGGTGCCGGCAAGGCATGCGGCATCGGATATGGCCTTGAGGTTATCGGCATCGTCGACACAGACGGTAAGATGGCATCTTCCGGCAAGATGTGCCATTTTGGCTATCTTGGAGGGCTGCACCACCTGATTGGCGATCAGGATATCTTTGATGCCGTAATTTGCAAGGTCTTCGGCCTCCGACAGCTTCGAGCAGGTTATGCCCTTGGCTCCTTTTGCGATCTGAAGGGCGGCAATGTAGGGGCTTTTGTGGGTTTTATAGTGTGGACGCAGCCGGGGATGCTTTCCCTCAAGCATAGAGAGCATCCTGTCGAGGTTGCGTTCCATCGTCTTTTCCATAACTACAAGGGCGGGGGTCTCAAGGTCGCGTATCTTCATCTCGTATTTCCTCCAGTTCCTTTAATATATAAGGTATCTCATTTATAATATCGCTTGGCAGCATCCCATATCGTCCCAGCCTGCTTGCGGCTCGTCTTCCTGCGGCGCTGTGAACATAAACGCCCAGCACAGCGGCATCTTCGGCAGGCAGACCCTGAGCCAGAAAGGATGCGATGCATCCCGCAAGGACATCTCCGCTGCCGCCTTTGGCAAGGCCCGAATTGGGAGCATCCAGCAGATAGCGGGCATTGTCTGATACTATATTTGTCGCGCTGCTTTTGGCCGCTATGACTGCACCGCTTATTTTATGCAGATGTTCGGCGCTTTCGCAGGGGTCATTTATTACGGCGGCTCGGTCTTTGGCGATAAGGCTTGCAAGTTCGCCGAGATGAGGGGTGAGGACCGTGCCGGCCTTCCGGGCTCTTAGTGATGAGATATTATCCTTCAGAGAGTTAAGGCCGTCGGCATCTATTACCATGGGTAATGGGCTGTTTTCAGAAAGACCGTCCATCAGGCTGCGGGTGTCTGCACTTATGCCCATGCCGCATCCCGCAAGAATGGCAGTGGGGCGGGGAAGAGACAGAAGTCTGTTGGCATTGACCGATGCGATATGGCCGCCGGCATCCTCGGCAAGAGGAATATATATCGGTTCCAGCATACGGTTTTGCGCCACCGATATGACCGAAGGCACCGAGGCCAGCATGACAAGGCCGACTCCGCACCTCAGAGCGGCCATGGCCGAAAGGCAGGCTGCCCCCGGCATATCACGGCTTCCGCAGACCGACAGAAGGGTGCCGAAAGTTCCCTTATGCCCCGAATCGGGGCGAGCGGGGAGAAGTGCTGATGCAAGTTTGGGGTTGACAATTATGGGTTCATGCATTATAATAAACTTCCCTTTGAAACAGATTTGTAATAAAATCGTCTACTGCAGTTGATTATACCACAATATATGTGAAAAAGGCAGAGAGACGGGCCGAATTTATATAAAAAAGCTATGCATTTTGACAGCTTGACCTGAAGGCGGGATTATGATATATTGATATCACCTGTCAAGGGTCTTTTTTTTGTGCCTGAACACAGGCCGACTCTTTCAGGGAGGCAACAATAAATTAAGGAGGTGCCGCAACAATGCGAGTTAAAGTCACACTTGCCTGCACAGAATGCAAGCAGAGAAATTACAACAGTATCAAGAACAAGAAGAACGATCCCGATCGTCTCGAAATGAACAAGTACTGCCCCTTCTGCAAGAAGCACACCGCTCACAGAGAGACACGCTAAAAGCTGTCAACATTAGAAACGAGGTGCAACATGTCTGAGCAGAAAAAGAGCGTTCAGGAAAACGCTCCCAAGAAGAGCGAGAAGAAGGCCGAGAACAAGCCCGGTTTCTTCACACGCGCTAAGAACACAGTTTCTAAGTGGATCAGAGATTTCCGCAGCGAATGCAAGAAGATCGTCTGGCCTTCGAAGAAACACGTTATCAACAACACAATCGTTGTTATCGCAGTCGCTATTGTGTTCTGCATCCTGGTATACGTCCTCGACGTATCCTTCGGCTTTGTCCGTGACACGATTGTAAAGCTTGTCTAATAGGTGATCATAATGGCTGAAGAAGCAAGATGGTATGTTATCCACACATACTCGAGCTACGAAAAAAAGGTAGCCGACACTATCAAGCAGTCCGTTAAGAACCGCGGTCTCCAGGAACTCATCCACGAAGTCACAATTCCCATGGAAACAGTGACCGAGATCACAGATGAAGGCCCCAAGGAGGTCGAACACAAGCTCTTCCCCGGCTACGTTCTGGTCAAGATGATCATGAACGACGACAGCTGGTATGTAATCCGCAACACACGCGGTGTTACGGGATTTGTTGGCCCTGCCTCCAAGCCCGTTCCCCTCACCGATGAAGAGGTCGCTTCCCTTGGCGTAGAAGCCAAGAAGGAGATCAAGCTCTCCTACGAAGTAGGCGACAGCGTCAAGGTCATCGACGGTCCCTTCGACGGCAACATCGGTACAGTAGCAGAGATCTCCATCCCCACCGAGACGGTTACAGTAAATGTAAGCCTCTTCGGCAGAGAGACTCCCGTCGAACTCAAGTTTAATCAGGTAGCTTCGCTTAGAAAATAAGAAGCAGCCTTTTGTAAGTGGGAGGGTTAAGAACCCACATTTACCACATTTTTTATAGGAGGTGCAACGAAAGTGGCACAGAAAGTAACAGGTCTTATTAAGCTTCAGATCCCCGCAGGCAAGGCAACTCCTGCTCCCCCAGTTGGTCCTGCTCTCGGTCAGCATGGCGTCAACATCATGGCATTTACAAAGGAATTCAACGAGCGTACAAAGAATGACGTTGGTCTTATCATCCCCGTCGTAATCACAGTTTACGCTGACAAGTCCTTTACATTCGTTACAAAGACACCCCCCGCAGCTGTCCTCATCAAGAAGGCATGCAACATCGAAAGCGGCAGCGGCGTTCCCAACAAGACAAAGGTAGCCGTTATCTCGAAGGAAGATGTTCAGAAGATCGCCGAGCTCAAGATGCGCGACCTGAACGCAGCAAGCCTCGAGGCTGCTATGAGCATGATCGCCGGCACAGCACGCTCGATGGGCGTCACAGTTGGTGAGTAATTTTTACTCTGCCGACCCCCTAACCATATAAATAACTAATTATTTTTTCGCGGCAAAAGAGAGCCGCTATGTGGGAGGATTATTCCGAAAAACCACTATAAGGAGGAAAACAACTCATGCGCAGAGGTAAGAATTACGTAGAAAGCGCTAAACTTTTCGATCGCACAAAGCTTCACGATACAGAGGAAGCTATCGATGTTATGCTTCAGACAGCCAAGGCTAAGTTTGACGAGACAGTAGAAGTTCATGTCAAGCTCGGCGTTGACTCCCGTCACGCTGACCAGCAGGTCCGTGGCTCCATCGTTCTGCCCAACGGCACAGGTAAGAAGGTCCGCGTCCTGGTTTTCGCTAAGGGCGACAAGGCTGACGAGGCTCGTGCAGCTGGTGCTGACTATGTCGGTGATACTGACCTGGTCCAGAAGATCCAGAGCGAGAACTTCTTTGACTACGAAGTAGTCATCGCAACACCCGACATGATGGGTCTGGTTGGTCGTCTCGGCCGTGTTCTCGGCCCCAAGGGCCTCATGCCCAACCCCAAGGCTGGCACAGTTACAATGGATGTAACAAAGGCTATCAACGAGTCTAAGGCTGGCCGTATCGAGTATCGTCTCGACAAGACAAACATCATCCACTGCCCCCTCGGCAAGGTTTCCTTCGGCCAGGAGAAGCTCGTTGAGAACTTCAACGCTCTGCTCGGCGCTATCGTAAAGGCTAAGCCCGCAGCTGCTAAGGGTCAGTACATCCGTTCTTGCGTCGTAGCTTCCACAATGGGCCCCGGCGTTAAGATCAACCCCGCTAAGCTGTCCAACTAATTTTAGTTTACAGCAAAAAATTATATTGACAGTCTGATTGACTTTTGATATAATATCTTTGTTGTCCAAAGACCGCAGGAGAAAGTAAACGGCTTGAGCCGTCCTGCCGAGGATGCGCACAAGCTACATTTATGTGTATTTTCGTGCCTCTGCGTCTTTGGATGCAGAGGCACTTTTTCTTTGCAAAATCTACACGGAGGTGAAAACCAGAATGCCTAACGCTAAGGTACTGTCTGAGAAGCAGGCAATCGTCGCTTCGATGGCTGAACAGATGAGAAACGCAAAAGCCGGCGTATTCGTTGACTATAAGGGCATCACAGTTGAGGCTGATACAAAGCTTCGTGCTGACATGCGCGCCAACAACGTCGAGTATTCTGTCGTTAAGAACACACTGACACGTTTTGCTGCTAAGGAAGTTGGTTTCGACGAGCTCGATTCTATCCTGAACGGTACAACATCTCTCGCAATCAGCATGGAAGATCCCATCGCTCCTTGCAGACTGGTCGGTGACTTTATCAAGAAGAACCCCAAGGCTACATTCGCCGTTAAGGGCGGTTTTGTAGAGGGTAAGGTTGTTGATGTTGAAACAATCATGGCCCTGTCCGAGCTGACAAACAAGAACGACCTGATCGCTACTGTCCTCGGCACCCTGAACGCTCCCATCGCTGCATTTGCTCGCGTTATCAACGCTATTGCTGAGCAGCAGGGCGCTCCCGCAGCTGAAACTGCAGCTGAATAATTAAAAAAGACTTAAAGTTATATTTTGGAGGTAAATCAAAATGGCTAGCGAAAAGATTACAGCTATGATCGAAGAAGTTAAGAATCTCACAGTTCTGGAGCTCTCCGAGCTCGTTAAGGAACTCGAGGAGACATTTGGTGTTTCCGCTGCTGCTCCTGTTGCTGTTGCAGCTCCCGGCGCTGCTGCTGCTGCTGTTGAAGAGCAGACAGAGTTCACAGTAGTCCTGAAGGCTGCTGGCGCTAACAAGATCAACGTTATCAAGGTTGTTCGTGCTATCACAGGTCTCGGCCTGAAGGAAGCTAAGGAGCTCGTAGACGGCGCTCCCAAGAACGTTAAGGAGAACGTTGACAAGGCTACAGCTGACGACATCGCTAAGCAGCTCACAGAGGCTGGCGCTGAAGTCGAGGTTAAGTAATTTAACTTATTCTAAAGCCAATAAAATGCTCGGCCTCACGGCCGGGCATTTTTCTTTTTATATATGAAAATGGCCCTCTTCGGTTAATTTATAACCAAAGAGGGCCTGTTTTTTATGTTCTTTTTCTGATCACACAGCAGGTGCCTTCGGGTTCAAATCCTACCCGGGCGGCAGTTTTACATGAGCCGATATTGGTCGTATGGCAGCCCCACACGGGTTCTTTGCCTACCGACATTACATAATGAACCATAAAGCTGGCCAGCAGCACAGCGAGACCTTTTCCACGATGGTCGGGACAGACCTCGATACCGATGTCGATCTGTTTGCGGCTTATTGCGGAAGTGAATGCCCATGCAACGGGAGCTCCGTCATATATTGCGCAGAATCCGCGTCCCTTGGATACGAATTGCTCGGTGTCGTTCCAGAAGGAAGCCGGAACGATACGTCCATCAAGTTTGTCGATAACCTTTTCATCCAATTCTGCAAGGGTGTAACCTGCAGGGGCGGGGAAAAGGCCGCAATGTCCGCTGTGGCTGAACAAAGTCCTTTCTTCAATAACCAGGTCTTCTTTAGCA
>JAFQVZ010000298.1 GCA_017407765.1 Clostridia bacterium
ATCCCAGCTGCTTTAGGAAAAGAGCATGTAACAACAAAACAGACTCCCATACGGGAGTCTTTTTTTACATCACTTTCTCAGGTCGGCTCTGATATGGTCGGGCTTAAGCAGCAGATCGAGGCCGTCGGTGATACTCTTTACGAATATATCGGCATGACTCAGGAGTCCGGCATGCATTCCCTCGCCCAGCAGAACGGCTACCGCAAGATCGGCCTTGTCAAACATGGGAATATCGTTAAAGCCGTTGCCGAAGCACACAACGCCGCCCTCAAGGCCCTCGACGATCTCAAGCTTGCAAAGTCCTGCTCCCTCGCGGGGGAAGGTGTGGACATTCACCGGAAGGTGAGCACACTGTGCCCTGACCGTGCCGTAGGTATCGGCAGTCAGAACATGGATCTCCACCTGCTGCCTAAGCTTCTTTATCCTCTCGTCTATCCCCTCTGCCAGAATGCCGTCAACTGCGATGGTGCCGTTATAGTCAAGGACAACATGGCTTATTTCAAGTGCTTCGCGGCCGGGTATCTCTATTCTGATCATATCTGTTCTCCTAAAATCTTTATTTACTGTCAGCCTAACACAGCAGAAGATTTTTGTCCAATAAATTATATCTATAAATAAAGGCTGCCCGAGGGCAGCCTTATTTTTATTTTCCAAATACCCGGCGCACAAGGACATCATATTCCTGCCATGCATCGGCATCACGCAGCTCG
Organism: Clostridia bacterium; assembly: GCA_017407765.1. Lineage (GTDB taxonomy): Bacteria > Bacillota > Clostridia > Oscillospirales > Butyricicoccaceae > RGIG1902. The sequence continues at coordinate 711 of JAFQVZ010000298.1, forward strand.
GGCATCAGCTCGGCAATGGTGCGGTAGTACCAGCCATGCATTTCCGGATCTTTCTGATTAAAATGCTGCCAGAGTGCATCTCCCTGCTCCTTATAGTCACGGGCAAAAGACCGCATATTTGAAAGTTTGTCGCCCAGAAGGATCATCTTTGCCGCAGCATCGCCGCAGCTTCTGAGGCTCTCGATGGCCTCTTCTTTCCTGACTCTCCATGTCTGCTCGGGAGGGATACCCTCTCGCTTGTTTTCCGACTCGGCTCCCACCAGCGCCGCAACACGGCTGCCGAACCTTGCCTCGATATCGGAAAGAGTGAAGGGAGTGTCTTCCACAACATCGTGGAGCATTGCCGCCGCAATGACCTCGCAGTCATCGGTCATGGTTCCCACAATGGAGGCAGCCTCGAAGGGATGCAGAATGTAGGGCAGCCCGTTTCCCTTGCGCTTCATTCCGGCATGAGCCTTTGCAGCAAATGAAGCCGCCCTGCTCACCAGGTCATCCTCAGCCTCTCCTCCAAGGATCTCCACAGCCTGTTTATACTTGAGGACCCTGTTTCTGTCCTTTTCGGTCACGGTGTCCAGCCTTGAAAGGTCGCTGTTATGCCTGAGATCGGCAAGCTTTACCGCTCTGGCAACAGGATCTTCACCGATTTTAGCAACATATTCAAGATAGGGCACACTTTTGTCATGGGTCAGCAGAAGAAGAGCTTCAACAACCGCTTCAGGGATGCCTTCTTTACGCAGGTCATCGGGAGAAGCTCCGGTGTCTTCCATGACATCGTGGAGAAGCGCGGCGCAGACCTCATATTCTCCCTCAAGCTGCTCGGCAAGATGAAACGGATGAAAAACATAGGGCATCACGCTCTTGTCGAGCTGATTCTTATGTGCCTCAAAGCATATCTTCATGGCCTTTTTGGTGAGTTCTGTGTATATCATGCTGACGCCCTCCCTATATTCATACAGATATTATGGCACAAAAGAATGTGCCGGTCAATCAGGCTATCTGAGCATCGCCCTTGTCGAAAAGCTCTTTTTTCTTCTTGCCGTGCATATCGCGCTGCTTGAAGTTGCCGATAACGCCGTTCGCCGTCGAAAGAACGGCAAAAGAATCGTCGTATTCCTTAACAATATCGCTGAGGACAGGAAGCTGGTCGCGATTGACAATGCATATGAGGATATTTGTCTCTCGGCCGAGATACATTCCCTTGGCAGGCACGACGGTGGCGCTTCGGTGAAGGCGTGTGATTATAGCCTCCGACATTTCTTCGGGATATTCGGTGATGATCTCGCATCTGATGGCGCTGCGGCCGCTCTTCATCAGCGAATCGGATACTGTGGATGCTGTGAAGCAGAACATGATGCAGAGGATGACCGGCTCGATCTGAAAATCAAATACGAAATAGCTGGATGCGGCGATGCAGCAGTTTATGGAAAATGTTATCCAGAAAAAGTCCTGCTGAGGGCGGTACTTGCGGATGACTGCCGCAATAAAGTCGATACCGCCGCTGCTTGCGCTGTATTTTGCCAGCAGCGAATAGCAGGCACCGTTGATAACACCGGCTACAAGAGGGCCAAGAATGGTGCTTGTGCCGTTTTCGGTGGCATAAATAAAGGCGCTGAGGTCGATACTGCCAAACAGGATAAGGGCCAGCGAATTGGAAATGACGTATACCATGCTGCGCACGGCCATCGAGCGGCTGATGGACCTCCATGCCATCATAGCCAGCGGCACATTTATCATCAGGCTGAGATAACCTATGTTGATGCCGGTTATATGCTTTATCATTGTGCAGATACCGGTCAGACCCGAGGGCGCAAAGCTGTTGGGAGCAACAAACAGCTGATAGTTAAGAGCACAAACAAAGGCCAGACCGATTATCATAATATAGGTCATAAGTTTTTTGTTATCTTTCACGGTTATAAACCTCCCATGCATTCACAAAAATGATTTTCCATATCATACCCCTCTCTATCCTCTTTTTCAAGCCTATAATGTTAACGAAATAACAATCTTTCTCCATAATACTTTATGCACATTTCACAGCTGTACGCAGCGTTTTTACAGCAAAAAGCACAATTTTCTTTTATTTTTTACCCATCAAAACAAAAATAGAGCATTTGCTCACAAATAAAATCCGGCCCCCGCAAGCTCTGTCGGGGACCGGCTGAAAGAAAGGTTTTTGCTTATTTATTTTTGCCTAAATTGAATATGCCACGCAGCCCGGGGCCTGCTTTCATTTCATTGCAGGTTATTTTTCCGCCTGCTATGACCTTGCCTTCGATGTTTCCGCTGCACTCGATGCTGCCGCCGCAGGTAACACTGCCGCGAATATCACCCTTTACCTCAACATCACCACCGGTCTTGATATCGCCGTTCACGCTTCCGCACTCCACATCGCCTCCGCAGGATATCTTTCCTCCCACATCGCCTTCGCATTTTACGTCGCCGCCTGCGGCAATGTTGCCCATATTGCTGCCGCTGCAGGTGACATCGAATACACTTTCGATACTCAGCGCTCTGCCGGTGAACCTAAGTTCAATCGAACCGAGTGCTTCTCCCATGTTGGGATATATATGCCCCTCACGTCCGATATCCTTTTTGGTATAAAGGGTATGTCCTACATAGGCGACTGCTCTGAGAACGCCGTCATCCTCCCAGGGAAGTGATGTCACTTCCATGATAGGCTTTGTATCTCCGTTTTCTTCTTCAGCCTGAGCTGCCCTTATCGGTTCACGGCCGAAAAGCTCGTCTATGGATATTCCGAACAGATCGGCTATTGTGGGCAGCAGGAGAATATCGGGATAATTGAGGTCACCCTCCCATTTCGACACTGCCTGATTGCTTATCCCCAGCTTGGCTGCAAGCTGCTCCTGAGTATACCCGTTTTCTTTTCTCAAAGCTGCTATCCTGCGTCCCATGCTCATATTTTCCATATCCGTTCTCCTTTGTGTTTTTTTATGAAACAAGTATAGCCTTGCACGCCGTAAAAAAGCAATGACCCATTGGTTGAACCCCTTTCCAACCGCCGGTTGAACTTATATTTTTATCTTTACATACTGCAGAAACAAAGAAAAAGGCCGCCCCAAAAGGTTCGGCCAATTCCGATTTTATTTTGCCTTAAAAACCGCAAATGCTGTGCCAAACAGCATTCCTGCGCTCATGCACAGAGTCATATCCAAAGTGTCCACCAAGAGGCTCAACGAAGTTCCGATCATCATACCGATCATCATGGATCGGGTCATATCAGCCCTGTCTACCTTGGAATCTTCATCTCTATAAACCGAAGCCGTCAGAGCAACAGAAAGCCCGAAAAGAATCCATGGCAGGCACGCCTTTGCAAAGTCCATCATAAACACTAACCTCCAAAACATATACAGATATAAATCTGATCTATTCTGCTTTCATTATCCCAAAAAGAAACCCACGAGTCAATCAGAATAACTGTTCAGCTTTTATTTCTTTTGCCTATACGGGCATTATCTGCCGCAGCATATATTGACATTGTCATTATACCGGTGTAAAATATAGTTGACCCCCTCCCCCGGGGGGACCCCATGAAAAGGAGGGATATCATGTCCCACAGTCATTATAGCAAGGCCCTTGATAACCGCCTTGCCACGATAGAGGGATCGATAGCTGCAATTCGCCGTATGATGGCCGAAGGCCGCGACTGCGAGGATATCCTCCTCCAGTTATCGGCTGCCGAAAGCTCGATAAAAAAGGTTTCGAAGATCGTTATCAAAGACCATCTCAGCCACTGTGTGGCCGAAAGCGTTGAAAACGGCGACAGCGAGGCTATCGAGAGTTTCAGCAATATTCTCGATAAGTTTATTTAACAAAAAATTTTTTTCAGGAGGAAACAACATTATGAAGAAGACATTCAAGCTCGAAGATCTTGACTGCGCAAACTGCGCTGCAGGCATGGAGAGAGGCATTCAGGCTCTCGACGGCGTTATCTCGGCAACAGTCAACTTTATGGGCATGAAGCTCATTCTCGAGGCTGAAGATGCCAAGTGGGACGAAGTCCTCGCTGCAGCTCAGAAGGTCGCCGACAAGTACGACACAACAATCGTAAAGTAAGAAATACGGGGAGGTCGTCCTCCCCTTTTTCTACGCACCAAATTGAATATTATCCGTGAGGAAATTAAATATGACAAAGAAACTCAAAAAGATGCTCAAACGCATCCTGATCGCCCTCGGCTTCTTTGCCGTAGGTATGGCTATCCACCTCTTTGCCCCCGATATTCCCTACGCACACGAGCTGCTGCTCATCGTGTCCTACATAATCGTCGGCCACGACGTTGTTCAGAAGGCCATCCGCAACATCAAGCGCGGCAAGGTCTTTGACGAAAACTTCCTTATGATGATCGCCACCTTCGGCGCCTTTGCCCTTCAGGACTTCGACGAGGCCGCCGCAGTTATGCTGTTTTATCAGATCGGCGAGTTCTTCCAGAGCTATGCCATCAACCAGTCGAGAAAATCCATTTCCGATCTGATGGATATCCGCCCCGACTATGCCAACATCAAGCGTGAAGACGGCACCGTTGAGACTGTTGATCCCGAAGAAGTCCGTCCCGATGATATCATCGTCATCAAGGCCGGCGAACGTGTTCCTCTCGACGCCATTGTTCTCGAAGGCCATTCGAGCCTCGACACCTCGGCACTTACAGGCGAATCGATCCCCCGAGTCGTTTCCGAGGGCGACCCCATCCTTTCGGGCTGCATCAATCAGAACGGCCTGCTGACAGCGCGTGTCACAAAGGAATATGGCGTATCGACAGTCAGCAAGAT
>JAFQVZ010000299.1 GCA_017407765.1 Clostridia bacterium
GACCTTTGCCGGATAATGTCGGCACGTATGAGGATAAGCATAGCTGATTGCCGTTTTGAAATAGCGGGGACATCGGCGGGAAGACCGATTTTTGATCTTGGTTTTTCAGATATTATGCAAGGCGGCAGAATGAAGAGATCAATATCTATGCTTTTGCGAACAATGTCGCCCGAAATGATAGCGGTGGATGAAATCACATCCTCGGAGGATATTGAAGCAATGTATGAGGCTTCGCATACCGGCTGCCGATTGATGGCAACTGCACATGGAGCATCAATATCTGATCTTAAAGCAAGGCCTTTATACAGACAACTGGATGAATCCGGGATCTTTGAAACGATCGTATTACTTAGCAGAATTGAGAATCTTAGAATGTGCAGGATATATGAAAGGAGCCGCAATGATAAAGATAATTGGATCAGTGATGATAATTTCATCGTGCTCGGCAATGGGAATATCTATGAGCAATGAAATCAGCAAAAGAAGCCGAGCAATAAAAGACCATATATCTGCGCTTCAGATCATCAAATCAGAGATCAGATTCAAAAATACTCCGCTGAAGGATATCATGTCTCTTATAGAGAAAAACTGCACCGCTGACACATCGGTATTCTATAAAAGGACATACGAACTTGCCTGCGAGGGGATGACATTTGCTTCTGCTGCTCTTGAAAACTATTCGTTTTTAAGAAGGGAAGGGCTTGCTAATGAGGATATTGAAATACTGAGGCAGGTATATCTTTCACTTGGCAGATATGATGGCGAAACACAGACGGAAGCATTGGATCGGGGAGTAGAGGCCCTGAAAAACAATCTTATAGCGGTGAAAAAAGATTCATTGACAAAGGGCAGGCTGTATAGGGCTGTAAGCGCTGCTGCGGGAATGATTTTGCTGCTGATGATAGTATAAAGGAAGATGGATATGGATGTAGATCTGATATTTAAAGTTGCGGCTGTAGGTATACTTGTGGCAGTACTTAATCAGCTTTTGATCAGGTCGGGACGTGAAGAACAGGCTTTGATGACAACTCTGGCGGGTCTGATCGTTGTAATGATGATGATCATTGAACAGGTGAATAGAATGTTTGAGTTGATCAAGTCGACTTTTGGGTTCTGATATGGAAGATTTGATCAGGATTTCGATGTTATGTATCACAGTAGTCTTAATAATAAATGTCATAAATGAAGGCAGCCGTGTGATGAGTGCAGTAATAACTGTGGCAGCAGCAAGTTATGTTATATACTTTACTGTTTCAAAGGCTGTCTTTATGCTTGGCAGAATAGAGACGATCATATCAGTTTCGGGCATAAATCACGATCTGCTGGATCCTGTAATTAAGGTGGCGGGCATTTCAATATGCGGAAGAATGTCGGCAGAGCTGTGCCGAGATCTTGGGAGCCGATGGGCAGCCGGCAATATCGAACTTCTTGCGGTGATACTTTCGGTTGTATCGATGAGTCCGCTGATCGAGAAGGTGCTTGATATTATAGGAAGTATATAAAGGAGGCAGTGAATGAAAAGAGTGTTGTCAGCAGTAATAATATTGCCGCTGCTTTTCATTTATCCCAAGGCAGCACTTGACACCAAATCGGTTGAAAGTGCACTTCCCGAGGGGGTAAGAGAGTATGTGGCCGTATCTCCTGATGAGGCAAATGCCGAAGATGGTCTTAAAGGGATTTTTGAAGGGTTTGTCAGCCAATTTGGCAAGGGCATCAGAAGATCTTTGGGCGAAGGAATGGTGATCCTGGCAATTGGAGCGGTGTCTTCAATCGCCGGTATGTTCGTTCATACTGCCGAAAGCTCTGTGCTTAAGAAAGCCTCAGAAATGACAGCTGTATGTGCTGTGGCTTCAGCGTGTATAAATAAAGCATCGGGGATGCTGGAGTCATGTGCCGGCTCGATCGACAGACTTGGGATATTCTCTTCAGCGCTGATCCCTGTATATGCATCGGCGGTAGCAATGTCAGGCAGTCCTCTTGCAGCGGTGTCGGCATCTTCGGGGACATTGATATTTTCAAATATACTTATACTTCTGGCATCGGAAATGATTATTCCAACCGTTTATTTTCATATAGCGCTGTCGGCTGTTGGATGTATCTGTGAAAACAGAACAATATCCGAGTTCTCAGGAATGATAAAAAATGCAATGTTAGGCTTTTTCAAGTATTTTTTAATGTTATATACAGTATATATATCGCTGTCCGGGCTTATTTCATCAGGAGCAGATGCAGCGGCGCTCAAAACAGCCAAAGCGGCAATTTCCGGTTCTGTTCCTGTTATGGGAACGATAGTATCTGATGTTTCCGACACGATGCTTAATGGCGCTGCTGTACTAAAAAACTCTGTTGGTCTATATGGATTTATAGGTGCCGTGGCAATATGCCTGGTGCCCTTTGCCGGTGCGGCAGCAAAATATGTTGTGTTTAAGCTTTTGGCAGTTATTTCATCATCATTATGTAGAGGTGCGTTTTCCGAGTTTCTGGCCAGCATATCCGAAAGCTACAGTATAGCTTTGGGTCTTTTGGGAACCTGCTGCGCCATTCAGTTTCTGTCTTTTGTGATAAGTGCGGCGGTGATCAAAACATGATCGAATGGTTTGTTTCATACATAGTCAGGCTTTTTGTTGGCGGAATGGTTTGTATGCTTATATCTTTTACAGCATCAAAGGGCAGTTTTGCAGAGCCGATAAGGATATGCCTTGCATGCTTCATGCTTATACTGGTTTTAACGCCGTTAAAGGAAGACGTAAATATACTTGAAGAGCTGAATGAATATGCTGCCGAAGTGAAGAACGAGATGCGCCGAACGGTGTCGGAGTCGTTGGCAGACCAGAAGTCAGAGATAGCCGAACAGAGCGAGCATAAGCTTGAATATCTTCTTGCCAGGAACGGGTATGATTGCAGCATTAAAGCAGAAACGGATGACTATGGCCGAATAATTAATATTGAACTCTCTGCTCCTGAAGAAAAATCAGAAGAGATAGTTAACATGATATCGGTTCTGACCGGGCTTCAGGCAGAATATATAGTTTTAAAAGAGGTGAAACAGGCTGATGGATAAAAGTAAGTTTCTGGAATATTTCAGGGGCGGAGTCGATAAATATAAATACATCCTGATGGTCTGTCTGATGGGTGTGATTCTGGTTTCTTTCCCCGGAGGAGGCAGCGAGCCGCAGGACGGCACGGTGCTGCCGGAAGCCGATTCGCTTACCGAAAAGGTGAACGAACTGGAGAAAAAACTTGAAGAAGTGCTTGGAAGTATGGCCGGTGTTGGCAGGGTAAAGGTTGCGATCACTGCTGATACCAGCAGCCAGACGGTCTATGCATACGATGAAGATAAGAGTATGACGGTAGGCAATGACTCCAGATCGGTTGACAGCCGTACATCGCTGGTTTCGATAGGATCTTCGGGCAATCCCCAGGCCTTGGCTGTGAGGACCGATCAGCCTGCGTACAGAGGTGCAGTGGTCGTATGTGAAGGGGCTGAAAATGCTGCCGTCAGGCTTGAAGTTGCTCAGGTTGTTTCTTCGCTTGTGGGAATAGGAACCGATCGCATTGTAGTTTCAAAAATGAAAAATTAGGAGGAAGCAGTGATGGCATCAAAGAAAAAGGGAGCAGTGTATTCGGTAGTTGCTCTTATGTTGTGTGTGGCGGTATATCTTAATTGGAGTTATGACAGGGAAGAAAGCCAAGAGGGGTATGACACAATGGAGGAGTTTGAAACCGCGAAAATGCTGGGAGAAGCCGAGCTTGTGGATGCAGAAGCAAAAGCAGAAGATTATGATGAAAACAAAGGTGATTATTTTTCGGAAGCAAGGCTTTCGAGGCAGCAGGCAAGAGATGAAGCCGTGTCGATACTTAACGCAACCGTTGAGAGCGATGGAATAAGTGAAGAGGCTTCGGCCGAGGCCAGTGCGGCTATTCAGGTGATGGCCGAGGCCGCAATGCAGGAATCACGGATAGAGAATCTTATAATTGCAAAAGGATACAAGGAATGTGTGGCTTTTGTTAATGACGAGGGTGTAAATGTAATTGTTTCAAAGACCGAAAATGGGCTTCAGGATGCCGACATTGCGCGTATAACCGAGATAGTTATGGAAGAGACCGGAGCAGCTGCATCCGAGATCAAAATAATCGAGACTGAATAAAATGCTTGATATAACTCTTTATATGGATTAAAATATCTGTAGTAAGGAGTGATA
>JAFQVZ010000300.1 GCA_017407765.1 Clostridia bacterium
CCGAGACCGCCGTTGCCGAGGCCTGCGTCGGGCTCGGCCTCAAACACATCGCCCGCGTGGAAACCCAGTTCCTCCAGCGCCTCGCTCATATTCTCCAGCACGCCCAGATTGCAGGCGTTCTTCATGAGGCTGCGGCCCATGAGGAACTCCAGAGACAGGTAGTGCACCTTGCGCTTCTTTCCCCGGCGCAGGGACACTTCACTCTGCAGACCTCTCAGGGCCATGATATCGCGCAGAACCAGCGCGCAGGCCTTCATCATTTCTGCCTCGGTCGCCATGTCGGGCGCGGTACCGAGGGTCAGGCTCAGTTTGTCAAGAATGGACTTTTTCAGTTCGCTTGTCGTGTATGCCATATGTTTTGTTCGTTCCTTTTTTATTTGCTTTCCTTTTTATTTCCCCGCTGCATAGCGGTAAATGCGCATGTATTCTCTTGCACTTCTCTGCCAGCTGAAATCATCGGTCATGCCCTTGCGCTGCAGCTTGGCAAAGTTCTCCTTTTCGCCGCGGTAGAGGGCCAGCGCCTCGCGGATCACATGGAGCATGTCATGGGCGTTATACTGGGCAAAGGTGAAGCCGTTGCCTGCGCCGCACCATGCCTCGTATGCCTGCACCGTATCCTTCAGACCGCCGGTCTCACGCACGATGGGGACAGAGCCGTAACGCATGGCGATCATCTGGCTGAGGCCGCAGGGCTCGCTCTTGGAGGGCATGAGGAAGAGGTCGGCGCCGGCATAGAGCTCCTGTGCCAGCTGGGCGTTGTAGCCGAGATACACGGTAGCCTTCTCCGGATAGGTTGCCTGAAGATAGCGGAAGTATTCCTCATACTGCTTCTCGCCCGAGCCGAGAATCGCAAGCTGCAGATCCTCGTACATCATGAGCTCCTCGCCCACAGCCGCCACCAGATCGAGACCCTTGTGGCCCACAAGGCGGGTCACCATGGCGATGAGGGGGACGTCGGGACGCACGGGCAGCCCCAGCTTCTGCTGCAGGTAAGCCTTGTCGGCTGCCTTGCCGGCGAGATCGTCCACAGAGTAGTTCGCCTGCAGCAGCTTGTCGGCCGCGGGATCGTACTGCTCGGTATCGATGCCGTTGAGCACGCCGAACATCTTGCCGGAGCAGCTCCGGATGATGTCATGCAGGCCGTGGGCATAGAAGGGATCCTTCAGCTGCTCGGCATAGGTGGGGCTCACGGTGGTCACCGCGTCGGCGCAGAGGATACCGCCCTTGAGATAGTAAGCTCCAGCCTTATCAGAGAACTGATGAAGAACGGAAAAACGGTGGATATGTATATGCATCCGAACGCGCTTCCGACAGTTGTGGAAAAGATAAAAGAATAAATTGAAAATATTGTGTTTTTATTGAAAAAACTGTTGAAAAAAGCGCAAAGATATTGTATAATATAAGTAATTAACATAGGGGGATATTTAATATGTATGATGTAAAAAATAAGTATATTGAGGAATCAATATCCAGAATCGCAATGAAGGATCCCGCAGTGGCAGAGGCTATCGCGGCAGAGTACAAAAGAGAGTCGGACGGAATCGAGCTTATCGCGTCCGAGAACTTTGTTTCCGAAGAAGTAATGCTTGCGGCAGGTTCGGTGCTTACCAATAAATATGCCGAGGGTTACCCCGGAAAGAGATATTAC
>JAFQVZ010000301.1 GCA_017407765.1 Clostridia bacterium
CGCTATGAAGGCGACAGAGTTATTCTTGCTGCCGGCGGCAGGTCTTATCCCCGAACCGGTTCTGATGGCAACGGCTATAGATTGGCAAGAGAAATCGGGCATACCGTAACAGATATACGCCCTTCGCTTGTGCCGCTCGAAGCATCAGGCAATGTTCCCGCACGTCTTGAGGGCCTTGCGCTGAAGAACATTGCTATTACGCTTACACATAAGAGCAAGACGCTTTATAATGACTTTGGCGAGATGGTATTTACACGCAGAGGTGTTTCCGGGCCTGTGATCCTCAGCGCATCGGCACATGTTGCCCGCGACAGATTGTTCCCCTGCAGGTTGTCTATCGACCTTAAGCCTGCGTTGGACGAGCAGACACTGGATAAACGAATACTTCGCGACTTTGAAGAAAACCTCAATCGAGATTTCTCCAATTCTCTCGGAAAGCTTCTGCCTTCCAAGATCATTCCAGTTATGGTTGAGAAATCAGGCATTCCAGCCGATAAGAAGGTAAATGCCATTACCAAGCAGGAGAGGCAGGCTTTGGTCAAGCTTATAAAGGGTTTTGAGCTTGAAATCACGGGAACAGGTCCCTTTGATGAGGCGATTATTACTGCCGGCGGTGTTTCTGTCAAGGAGATCGACCCTAAAACTATGGAGTCAAAGATAATAAACGGACTTTATTTTGCCGGCGAGATCATAGATGTAGATGCGTATACAGGAGGATTTAATCTGCAGATAGCCTGGTCGACGGGTGATCGTGCGGGTCGATCCGCTGCTGAGGAGGCTTGGATATGAAAAAGATCAATATAGCCATTGACGGACCTTCGGGTGCCGGAAAAAGCACATTGGCAAAGCAGCTGGCTGCAGACTTTGGATATATATATGTTGATACGGGTGCTATGTATCGTTCCATCGGCCTCTATGTCTGCAGAAAAAACATTGCGGCTGACGACAAGGCCGGCATAATAGGCTGCCTTGACGGTATTGAAGTGGATCTCAAATATATTGAAGGCACTCAGCATGTTATGCTTAACGGCGAGGATGTTTCAGACAAAATTCGTACAGAAGAGATATCAAAATATGCTTCTGCCGTTTCGGCGATCCCCGAAGTAAGGAGCTTTCTGCTTGACCTTCAGAGAAATCTTGCAGCTCGCAGCAGTGTCATTATGGATGGCCGTGATATCGGAACCGTTATCCTTCCCGATGCAGAGGTCAAGATATTTCTCACAGCCAGCGATTGCAAGAGGGCAGAGAGAAGATATAAAGAGCTTATTGAAAAGGGACAGAAGGTCACTTTTGAAGGCGTCCTTGAAAATATTCGTCAGAGAGATAAGAATGATTCCGAGCGAGCTCTTGCGCCTCTTAAGCCGGCTGATGATGCGGTGATCGTTGATACCAGCGACCTGGATCTCAGGCAGTCGTTCGAGCTTATGAAAAAAGTAATAATGGAGAAAACAGCCAATGTTTAAGTTTGCATATTGGATCGTATATATCGTGCTCTGGCCAATTTACAGGTTTAAGTTTATAGGCCGCGAGAATATCGTAAAAGGTCCTGCGCTGCTTTGCGGCAACCATACTGCCAATATCGACTCTGTACTGGTCATTCTTGCGCTGGGTGACGTAATGCAGTATGCCGCAATGGCGAAAAAAGAACTGTTTAAAATACCGCTTGTTGGTTGGGTGCTTAAGCTGTTTGGAGCATATCCCATTGCTCGCGGCGGCAGCGACCTTGCTGCCATCAAGTTCTCGCTCAAAGCCCTTAAAGAGGGCAAGAAGCTTGTTGTTTTCCCTGAAGGAACAAGAGTAAAACCCGGTATGGTATCAGAGCCCAAGTCGGGTGCCAGTATGCTGGCGATCAAGGCGGGGGTTCCCATCATACCTCTTTACATCACTCCCGGACGCAAGGCATTCAGAGGATGCACAGTCACATTTGGAGAGCCTATGTATCCTCAGGTAGAGGGAAGGGCTACATCCGAGGATTATCAGCGTGTTACATGCGAGCTTATGGATAAAGTATGGGCTCTTGGCGGTGGAAAGAGGGCATAGAATGGCACAGATAGAAACAGCTAAAACTGCAGGTTTCTGTTTTGGCGTCAAGCGTGCAGTGGATATGGCATTTGCCGAAGGTCGTCAGCATGGCAGAGTATGGTCGGCGGGGCCGCTCATCCATAACAGTGGGGTGCTGAAAGAACTTCGCGAGGCAGGAGTCGAGCTTCTTGAAGAGGGACAGTCTGTAGAAAGCGGCAGCAGAGTTATTATCAGGGCACATGGCCTTACTTCGGATGAGGTACAGCGCCTTGAAAGTGAAGGCTGTGTATTGGTAGATGCAACCTGCCCCAAAGTGGCGAGGATCCATGAAATCGTGCGTGGAGAATCGGAAAAGGGAAGACATATTCTGATCATTGGTCAGGCGGATCATCCCGAAGTTCGCGGCATCGTATCGCGCTGCGGCGAGCATACCATTGCAAAAACAATGGATGAAATTGATAATTTTATCAAAAATAGTAATGGCAAGCCTATTTCTACAGTCTGTCAGACAACTTTCAGCATAAAAAATTACGATAAGATTGTAAATAAATTAAAAAAGACTTGTAATGACATACTGTTTTTTGATACAATATGTAAGGCGACCGAGTTTCGGCAGACAGAAGCTGCCGCTCGTGCGTCACAGTCGGACGGGGTCATTGTGATCGGCGACCCGAAAAGCAGCAATTCAAATAACCTATATGAGCTTTGTCTTAAACTTTGCGAGAATACCGTATTTATTGAAAACGCAGCTCAACTCGAAACAGAACGGTTCAGGAATTGCCGCAGTATTTTCATCACAGCCGGAGCATCGACACCTGATTCGATAATTAAGGAGGTAAACAGGAAGATGAGCGAAGAAATCAAGAACAACATCACAGAGGAAAGCTTTGAAGAGCTTCTCGAGCAGTCCCTTAAGACTTTACATACAGGAGAGAAGGTATCTGGCATTATCACACAGATCAACGCAACCGATATCCATGTCGATCTGGGCGTAAAGCAGGCCGGCTATATCTCTACAACAGAGCTTTCCGATGATCCCAACTTCAACATCGCTGAGAACATCAAGATCGGTGATGAGATCGAAGCATTCGTTATGCGTGTAAACGACGTTGACGGTCTGGTAATGCTCTCCAAGAAGCGTCTCGATGCAGTTAAGAACTGGGAGAAGCTCGAAGCAGCTTACGAGAACAAGGAGACAGTTGAAGGCGTTATCGTCGATCAGAATAAGGGCGGCGTTATCGCTTCCGTTATGGGCATCAGAGTATTCATCCCCGCTAGCCAGACAGGCCTGCCCAGAGATGCAGCTTTTGATTCCATGATGAAGACAACACACAAGATGCGTATTACAGAGATCAACCGTCAGAAGAGACGCGTTGTCGGCTCCATCAAGGTTCTCGCTGCTGAGACACGTAAGGAAGCTGCTGCTAAGGTTTGGGAGACAATCGAAGTAGGCGCTGAGTACACAGGTACAGTTAAGTCCTTCACAAGCTACGGTGCATTTGTTGACATCGGCGGCGTAGACGGCATGGTTCACATCTCCGAGCTGTCCTGGAACAGAGTTAAGCATCCTTCCGAGGTTCTTGAGCTCGGCCAGGAAGTCAGCGTATATGTAATCGCTCTCGATACAGAGAAGAAGAAGATCTCTCTCGGCTACCGCCGTGCAGAAGATAACCCCTGGACAAAGTTTGAGAACACATACAGCAAGGGCGACGTTGCTAACGTAAAGATCGTTAAGTTCATGCCCTTCGGTGCTTTCGCAGAGGTTGTTCCCGGTGTTGACGGCCTGATCCATATCTCTCAGATCGTTGCTGACCGTCGTATCGGCAAGGCTGAAGAGGCTCTGGAGCTCGGCCAGATGGTCGACGCTGTTATCACAGAGATCGACAGCGAGAAGAAGAAGATCTCCCTCAGCATCAGAGCTCTCCTCGAGAATGCTCCCGCTGAAGAAGACGCTGAGTAATTTGATTATTTGATCGGTTAAACGCCGCACTTATGTGCGGCGTTTTTCTTTTGCCTGCATCACTGTGTATTCGTGAGGCGAATAGAATGGGATGAGGTGAGAATTGTGAGAAGACAACCCAAATCTTCTGTTCCGCTGCTCCTGTTTTTGTTGCTTATAAGCGCTTTCTTTATAATTGCATTGATCCTTGCGGTGGAACTCAAACTGCGTCCCATAGTAGAAACATATGCCGAGAGCAGGGCTCGGCTCATAGCTACGCGATCAGTAAATGAAGCTATCGAAGCTGAGATGGAGAGCCGCGGCGATGTATATGGTGATATAATAAGATTCGAGCATAATATAAACGGAGACATTATTGCGCTTAAAGCCGATTCGATCAAAATGAACAGAATGAAATCATCAATAATCGAAAGGATATCACAAAACCTTGCGGATAATAGATCTGTCAGAGTGGAGATACCTCTTGGCAATCTCATAAACGGCGAGCTGTTTTCGGGGCGAGGGCCTAAGATCGAAGTGCTGCATCAGATGACTTTTAGTGTTAACGCAGGTTTTGTAAGCTGTTTTGAAGAGGCAGGTATCAATCAGACACTGCATCGTATTCTTGTAGATACGAAAATAGGAGCAAGTGTCCTTATGCCGGGAGGAAAGGCTTATTTTGAAACAGATAATCAGATGAACCTTGCTGAAACGATAATTGTAGGTGACGTGCCCCAAACCTATACCGATATTCAGGACAGCAGAGAAAGCGCGATTGAGAAATATAGCGAATATGCAGATTAAAAAAGCTGTGATTTTGCATCATGGTTTGGTATAATAGTAGAAAAAGTATTTCTTGACAGGAGAAATTATAAAATGGATATCAAGAAGCAGATAGATGAACTGACGTCAAAGCTGATCGTGTATGCCGAAAAATACTATAATGAAGATGCTCCCGAGATCACTGACTTTGAGTATGACGAGCTTATGAATCAGCTTAAAGAACTGGAGCGGCTCAATCCTGAACTGGCTTGGCCCGATTCTCCGACAAGACGTGTAATCGGTAATGTGCTTAGCGGTTTTGAGAGCGTTACGCATCCTTATCCAATGGAGAGCCTTCAGGACGTGTTTTCTTTTGATGAGATCTATGATTTTGACAAACGTGTAAAAGAGCGATTTCCCGATGCGGCTTATTGTGCAGAGGTCAAAATTGACGGTCTTTCTGTTTGCCTTGAATATCGTGACGGAGTCTTTTACAAAGGCGCCACCCGAGGTGACGGCCTGGTAGGTGAGGACGTAAGCGATAATCTTCGCACCATTCGTGATATTCCGTTGAGGATCAAAACCGATCTTTCGCCGGTATTTGTTCGCGGAGAAGTATATATGTCAAAAGAGTCGTTTGACAAGCTTAATGCTGAAAGGGAAGACCTTGGACAGCAGCTTTTTGCCAACCCCAGAAATGCGGCAGCAGGCTCTTTAAGGCAGCTTGACAGCAAGATATGTGCCAAACGTAATCTTTCTATATTCTGTTTCAATATGCAGAATGGTGAAGAACTTGGCTATACGGGCCATAAACAGACACTTGAAGCTCTTAAAGAGATGGGCTGCAAGGTTGTCGAACAGTTCAGATATTCGCCTGACATTAAAGAAATCATTGAGTTTATAAAAGAAATTGGTGAACGCCGAGAAGACCTTTCGTATGGCATCGACGGTATAGTTATCAAGGTGGACTCTCTCTCGCAGCGAAGTGCAATGGGAAGCACAGCAAAGGCGCCCAGATGGGCTATTGCATATAAGTTCCCGCCGGAAGAAAAGGCGACTAAGCTTCTGGATATTGTTCTTCAGGTTGGAAGGACCGGCGTGATAACCCCCAATGCTGCCTTTGAAACGGTGCGTCTTGCAGGCACCTCTGTAAGCAGGGCGACACTTCACAACAGAGATTTTATTGCGGAAAAGGATATCCGTATAGGAGATACTATCATTGTCAGAAAGGCAGGAGATATTATCCCCGAGGTTTTGGGCGTTGATAAGAGCAAACGACCTGAGGGAACTGTGCCTTTTGAAATGCCCAAAGTATGTCCTGTATGCGGTTCGCCCCTTTATGACGATCCCGATGAGGCAGCGGTAAGATGTACCGGTTCTGAGTGTCCTGCACAGCTGTCGCGCAGCATCGCCCATTTTGCGTCGAGGGATGCTATGGATATAGATGGCCTTGGAATTGCCATAGTTCAGGCTTTGCTTGATAATGGCTTTATAAAGTCAGCGGCAGATCTCTATTTTCTCAGGGCAATTGATGTTGCTTCCATGGAGAAAATGGGTGAAAAGTCAGCAGAAAATCTTATCGATGCTATTGAAAGAAGTAAAGGCAACCAGTTTTCAAGGCTGCTCTATGCTTTTGGAATCAGGCATGTTGGACAAAAGGCTGCAAAGGTGATAGCAGAAAAGTTCCGCACTATGGAGGCTTTGATGGAAGCTCAGGCTGACGATATCATGTCGATCAAGGATATCGGTGCAGCCATTGCCGGAAGTCTTATAAGCTGGCTTGAAAATCCTCAGAACATTCATCTGATCGAGAGACTCAGAGAAGCAGGGGTAAATATGACTGAAACAGTAGCCATAAAAGAAGATCTTCGTTTTGAAGGTATGACATTCGTTCTTACCGGAACGCTTCCCGACTATACCCGTGAGGAAGCTGCTGCGATCATAGAGAGCTTTGGCGGAAAGGTTTCTTCCAGCGTATCCAAAAAGGTCACTTATGTTCTGGCGGGAGAAAAGGCAGGATCTAAATTGACTAAGGCAGAGAGCGTGGGAGTAGCAGTGATTGACCAGGCGGCATTTGAAGATATGATAAAGTAATCCTTAAAACCAACTGGAATCAGAGTGTGTATTCCAGTTGGTTTTTGCGTATAAATCTGGAATAAATTATATTTTTTGTCGAAAAAGGTCGACAAGATAATAGTTTATTTGCGAGTTTAGTGTTGAAAATCATCCCAATTAATGGTAATTTATCTGTAGACAGCATAATTAATACGAAAGGAAGAGAAAACATGGAAGACATGATTAAAGTTATTGCTGCGGTAGATACAAAGGAATATGCAAATCACTTAAGAAAGCATTTGAATGAGTCCGGGAAGATCGACCTTAAAGAAATAGTTTATTCCGGTAAGGATCTTCTTGAGTCATATAAACGTAATCGTCCTCATGTAGTAATAACATCTGCTATTATGCCGGGAGTGGATGGGATCACAGCAATCAAGCAGATAAGGAAAATGTCAGGAGGAGATAAAGTATTTACTGTACTTTCCAGTAAATATTACAGTTCTGAGATGAGTGCCGAAGCGGCAGAAGCCAGTGTTTCTTTTATTATGCTGGAACCGCTTGACTATTCTTCACTTGTTGACAGAATACTTCATTACAAAAGAACTGCGGAAGATGTAATGAAGCGTAAAGAAGACAGGAAAAGAATCAGACACGAGCTTGAAGTTAAAGTCACTCAGATATTTCACGAAATAGGGATTCCTGCCCATATAAAAGGATACCACTATTTAAGAGACTCCATAATAATGGCAGTTGAAGACATAGAGGCTGTAAATGCAATTACGAAGATAATGTATCCGGCGGTTGCCAAGAAATATAATACGACTCCTTCACGTGTTGAAAGGGCTATCAGACATGCCATAGAAGTAGCCTGGGACAGAGGCGATGTTGAGGTTCTTAATGGTTATTTTGGATATACTGTTTCCAATTTGAAGGGAAAGCCCACTAATGGAGAGTTTATTTCGATGATAGCAGATAAACTGAGACTTAA
>JAFQVZ010000302.1 GCA_017407765.1 Clostridia bacterium
GACCCCAACCTGCTGATGCAGAAGCTGATGAAGATGACTCCTCTTATGGACAGCTTCTCCTGCAACTTTAATATTCTCATCGGCGGAACTCCCCGAGTAATGGGCATTCGCGAGATCCTCACCGAATGGACGGCCTGGCGCAGCGAGAGTATCCGCCGCCGCATCCATTTTGACCTGACCAAAAAGGAAGCTAAGCTGCACCTGCTGCAGGGCCTTAAGAAGATCCTTCTCGATATCGACCGTGCCATCGCCATCATCCGCGAGACCGAAGAAGATGCCGAGGTCATCCCCAACCTGATGATCGGCTTTGGAATAGATCAGGATCAGGCCGAGTTTATCGCCGAAATAAAGCTGAGAAATATCAATAAGGAGCATATTCTCAATCGCCTTAAAGAGGTTGAAAATCTTGAGAAGGATATCAAGAAGCTCAAGGGCATCCTTAAAGACCCCAGAAAGATCGAAGGCATAATCATCGACGAGCTTGAGAAGATCATCAAAAAATATCCCACAACCCGCAAGACTGCCATTATCTCTGAGAGCGAGATCGAACACTACGACGAAAACGAGAACATCGAGGATTATCCCGTCAACATTTTCCTCTCGCGAGAGGGCTACTTCAAAAAGATCACTCCCCTTTCCCTCAGAATGGGCGGCGATCAGAAGTATAAAGAGGGCGATGGCCTCCGAATGACTATGGCATCCTCCAATAAGCAGGAGATCATCTTCCTCACCGACAAGGCCCAAGCCTATAAGGCAAAGCTCCACGAGTTTGACGACAGCAAGGCCAGCGTGCTGGGTGATTATCTGCCTCAGAAGCTTGGAATGGAGGAAGGCGAAACGCCCATCTTTATGTTCCTGCCCGGAAACTACGATGGCTTCCTGCTCTTTGCCTATGAAAACGGCAAGATCGCCAAGATCGAAACTGCAGCCTATAACACCAAGTCCAACCGCCGCAGGCTTACCGGCGCATACAGCGATAAGGCCCCCCTTGCTGCTGTGCTTCATCTTCCCGGCGACACAGAGGTGGCTCTTTACACCCAAAACCGCCTGCTGATATTTGATACGGCTATTACGGCTGCCAAGGCTACACGCTCGGTCCAGGGCGTTGCCGCCTTCGCCCTCAAACGCGGCCAGACAGTAGTCGCCGCAAAGACGGTAGGCGAAGCCGATATAAAGAACCTAAGCCGCTATCGTGTAAAGACTCTTCCCGGCGCAGGTGCCCTCACCAAAGAAGAGGATGCTCTCGAGCGCCAGATATCTCTTTCTGAATGATCCAAATAAAACAGGTGCTGTCCAAACCGAACAGCACCTGTTTTTGTATATTTATTCCTTTCCAAACTTCTGAACAAAGCTTATCACCTGAGATGAAAGAGTCACCGTTATCAGCGAATAAAAAATCCTTCTGAACGGGATATAAGTAAGTGAAAGGCTCAGCACCAGCAGATCGGTGAACATATATGCCCATGCTATGTCGACCTTCATCACCTTGGATATAGTCATGGCAAGAGCATCATCTCCTCCCGCAGCACCGCCTATGCGAACACACAATCCTACACCTACTCCGACGAATAAAGCGCCAACAAACGCTGCCATCAGCGGATATGGAGTAAGGTCGGGCATGATATATCCCACAGTTTCAGCAAGGCGGTAGTTGACCGAAAATCCAAGGCTTGCCGCAAGCGAATACCTGGCAAAGTCCCAGCCGAGGAAACGAAAGCCTACAGCATAGCAGCTCAGGTCAAGGACGATATTGGTCACAGACGGCGACCATCCGAACCAGTTTTCAAGAAGCAGGACCCCGCCCAGAACTCCGCCTTCGGTGACGGCACACCTTGCATGTATGTTAAAAAGCCCGAATGACAATATGAATGTACCTATATAGATTATCAGATAATTGCGCATTTCACGCTTTATATTCAAAATATCCCTTCTTTCTCACGAAAGTATAACCCAGCATCCCAAAACTGTCAACTCAATTATGAAAACCCTTGTTTCAAAACGAATGTAAAGTAATAACCTTTACAGCATCCGCGGCATATACTGATGTTAAAAACATCTCCGGAGGAAACTGCTATGCCTAATATCATCCCCTATGACCGCGCCTCTGCCGTTGAATATGCCAGAAAATGGGCCTATTTCCGCAATCCCAAATATTTCAATTTTGAGAATATAGGCGGCGACTGCACAAACTTTGCCAGCCAATGTCTTTTTGCCGGCAGCGGAGTTATGAACTATACTCCCGTATACGGCTGGTTCTACCGCTCGGCCAGCGACCGCACGCCATCCTGGACAGGAGTGCAGTTCTTCTACAATTTCCTCATATCAAACAATGGCACGGGCCCCTTCGGCATCGATGCTCCGATAAATATGGTCGAACCGGGCGACTTTGTCCAGTTTGCCACCGTCCGTCCCGACTTCCACCACACCCCGGTGATCGTTTATATCGACGGCACTCCATCCCCCGAAAGCATTTATGTAGCTGCCCACTCCAATGATGCCGATATGCGGCCTCTTTCATCCTATGGGCCGTTCCGAAAGCTGCGTTTTATCCATATTGAAGGTGTCAGAAACTGATCTCGCACGGCCCGAAAGGGCCGTTTTTTCATTGCTTACGGTGAATATTTATTCGCGCATCACTATCTCAAGATCAAGTTGACTTCCGTTAAGCAAAAAGTTATGATATTTACAATAACTTAATTTTTAGGTAATACGGAGGTTTATAATGACAAGCCGCAATCTTGAAATATTTGTTGCTGTTGCCGAATACGGCAAAATGAGTCTTGCCGCACGCCATCTTTATATAACTCAGTCTTCGGTGAGCCAGGCTATCTCCGAGATCGAGAAGGAATACGGAGTCCTTCTCTTCGAGCGCCTTTCACGCAGGCTTCACCTTACCGACACAGGCCGCGACTTTCTTGAATATGCAAAAAAGACCCTTGCCCTTCAGCAGGAGATGGATAATTTTCTTCGCGACACCTCCCACCGCAAAAAAGTCCGTATCGGAGCGACTCTCACAGTCGGCGCCAGCGTAATAAGCCCCATTATAAGCCGCCTTAAGGCAATCGACCCTGATATCATGCCTGAGGTGACCGTTGCCAACACCCATATTATTGAGGAAAAGCTGCTAAGGAGCCAGCTTGATATAGGTTTTGTTGAAGGCATGATAAAACACCCCGATATCATCGTCGAGCATGTTATGGATGACGAAATGACCTTTGTCTGCGGACCGGGTCACCCCCTCTACGGACGAACTTCCATTTCTATCAAAGAGCTTGACGGCATGCCACTCATACTGCGAGAACATGGAAGCGGCACACGCTCGCAGGTGGAAACAGCCATGAAGACCCACCATCTCGAGCTGAACTCGCCCTGGGAGTGCAGCACGGCCGATGCCATTATCAGCGCCGTCATGCACAGCCATGCCGCAACTATAATCTCTCACCGACTTGTTCGGGAGCATGCTGAAAACGGCCTCGTCTGGAGCTGCCCTATTCCCGATGTGGATTTTAACCGCTCATTCTCTCTTGTATACCATAAGGACAAGCTTATAACCGCAGCAATGGCTCAGTTCATGAAGGTATGCCGCAATTTTGAGCATTGATCCCCGATTTAACATTAGCTTTTACTAATGTTTTTCTGTAGATAATTTGTAGTTTAAAAATACATCCATCGGTGGTATTATTAAAGTAATTATGTTCCCTTTTTAATCCAGCCTATTTTTCGATAGAAAGGACGATTTGAAATGAAGATCCTCATTATCGGCGGTGTTGCCGCCGGCACAAAGACTGCGGCCAAGCTCAAGCGCGAAGCTCCCGATGCCGAAGTCACAATCATCACAAAGTCTGCCGACATCTCCTATGCAGGCTGCGGCCTCCCCTATTATGTAAGCCAGGTCATCGAGCATCGCTCCGAGCTGTTTGTAAACACTCCCGAGAGCTTTGAAGCCCTGACCGGTGCAAAGATCATCAACGAGACCGAAGTTACTGCCGTAGACCGCGCAAACAAGACGGTCACTGCCGTTTCGAGATCGGGCGAGACCTCCACACACAGCTATGACAAGCTGGTCATCGCAGTAGGCGCCTCGCCTATCGTCCCCAACTGCGAGGGCGTTGACCTTGAGAACGTATTCTATATGGGTTCTCCCGAAGATGCCGATAAGCTGAGAGCAGCCGTTGACTCGGGCGAGATCAAGCGTGCAGTTGTTGTCGGCGCAGGCCTTATCGGCCTCGAGGTCGCCGAGAACCTTAATCACCGTGATGTTAAGACATCGGTCATAGATATTGCACCTCAGATCCTCCCCAACCTGCTCGATGCCGAAATGGCAGGCTATCTCGAGAATGTGATCGCCGGCGAAGGCATCATGCCCTTCACAGGAGTTGGCCTTGAAGCTATCCTCGGCGAGACAAAGGTCGAAAAGGTCAAGACAAGCAAGCGCGCCATGAAGGCCGATGCATGCATCCTCGCCCTCGGCTTCCGCCCCAACACAGCCTTCCTCGCAGAAAGCGGCCTTGAAATGATCAAGGGTACCCTGGTCGTAAACGAATATATGCAGACAAACGACCCCGATATCTATGCCTGCGGCGACTGTGCCATCGTAACACACCGCGTGACCGGCGCACGCCGCTGGTCGGCAATGGGCTCGACAGCCAATATCTGCGGCAGACTGGCCGCAAGAAGCATCGCCGGCAAGAACTCGACACCCTACCCCGGCGTTCTCAGCACAGCAGTTGCCAAGATGCCCGGCATCAACTTTGCCCGTACCGGCCTTGGCGAGAAGGAAGCCATCGAGTGCGGCTATGATGTCGAAACTGTTATCACGGTTTCCGACGACAAGGCTCATTACTATCCCGGCTCCAACCCCTTCATCATCAAGATGATCGCCGACAAGGCCACACACAAGCTGCTGGGCCTTCAGGTATTCGGCAAGGGCAATGTAGATAAGATCGTCGATGTAGCCGTTACAGCCATCTCCCTCGGCGCTGTTCTTGAAGACCTGCAGTATTGCGACTTTGCATACGCTCCCCCCTTCTCTACAGCCATCCATCCCTTTGAAACAGCCGTCAATATCCTGCTCAACAAGCTTGAGGGCGAATATGAGACCATCACTCCCGCTCAGCTCATGCGCGGCGAGCATGAGGGCTACCGCATCGTCGACACCTCCATCCAGCCTCAGCTCAAGGCTCACCCCTACATCGAGCTGACAAAGGTAAACGGCGAAGTCGAAGGCTTCGGCAAGGACGAAAAGCTCCTGCTGGTCTGCAACAAGGGCAAGCGCGCTTACCTGCTGCAGAACCGCCTGAAGCACTATGGCTACACCAACACACGCGTTCTCGAAGGCGGCACCACCTTCAACACAAGCCTTCTTGAAGACTGATCCAGACATTCAAACAGATCACATAAAGGAGAAATATACTTATGGCAAATCTTACACCCGAAGTAAAAAAGGCTCTTAAGGGCCGCGGCTATGTCATCACAAACGATGGCGAGCATTTTATCGCAAGAGTAATCACAGTTGACGGCACACTGACAGCCGAAGAGATGAACAAGCTCTCGGAAGCTGCCGTCAAGTTCGGCAACGGCACAGTTGCCATGACATCCCGTATGACAGTCGAAGTCCAGGGCATCCCCTATGAGAATATCGAGGCTTTTGACGAGTTCATCGGCGAAGCCGGCCTCTACACAGGCGGCACAGGCGCACGCGTCCGCCCCATCGTTCCCTGCAAGGGCACAGTCTGCATCCACGGCCTCATCGACACACAGGCTCTGGCACGCGAGCTGCACGAGACCTTCTATAAGGGCTGGTATGATGTCAAGCTGCCCCACAAGTTCAAGATCGGCGTTGGCGGATGTCCCAACAACTGCATCAAGCCCGGCCTGAATGACTTCGGCATCATGGGCCAGCGCGTTCCCGAGTATGAGCAGGACGACTGCATGGGCTGCAAGAAGTGCGGCGTTATCGACGTCTGCCCCATCAAGGCTGCTTCTATGAACGAAGATGGCGTTATGGAGATCAACAAGGACCTCTGCAACAACTGCGGCAAGTGCATCGATGCATGCCACTTTGACTGCATCTCTGAGAAGAAGGTCGGCTATAAGATCATGGTCGGCGGTATCTGGGGCAAGCGCCAGCGCCTGGCTACAGTTATCGACGAGGTCTATACAAAGGAAGAGCTCTTCAAGATGGTCGAGAAGGCTCTGCTGCTCTATCGTGAGCAGGGCGAGACCGGCGAGCGCTTCGGTATGTTCATCGAGCGTATCGGCACAGAGAACTTCATCGCTCAGCTGAAGAGCGACGATGTCCTTGAGCGCAAGGAAGCTATCCTCGCAGCTGATCTGCATACAAACAGCAAGGCTACCTGCTAAGCTTAAAACAAAACCAAAGGCTCCCCTCGGGGAGCCTTTTTTGTTGTAAAAAGTCGTTTACTATGCTAAACTGTATTCATCCCCATCGCATAAAGGAGAAAAAACACAATGGCTGTTAATATAGAGATCCCCTTTGATCCCGATAATATGCCCGATCTTTCGATCGCGGCTCTTGCCGCCTTCGAAAACCTCAGCTACGGCACATTAGACCAGAACTATTGCCTTCAGATCGGGGTGACCGGCGATCACAACGTCCTCTACAGCGAAGAACGCATAGGACGCGGCTTTGACCTCACCGTCGAGTTCGACCATATCCATATTTCCCTCGC
The DNA here is from genome assembly GCA_017407765.1 of Clostridia bacterium. Classification (GTDB taxonomy): domain Bacteria; phylum Bacillota; class Clostridia; order Oscillospirales; family Butyricicoccaceae; genus RGIG1902. The sequence goes on from JAFQVZ010000302.1 coordinate 6,693, forward strand.
CCTGCCCAACACTCCTCATGATATCGAACTGGCCTATCGCTTCACCCTTAAGCTGTGCGAATACACCGGCACCGACAGCTTCTTCCGTGACAATGAAGAGATTTTTATTGATGAAGCCCAGGGCCTTGTTACTCTTGACCTACAAGCAAGCATAAATGCCATGAACAAGATGGCAGGCGACGTTATATCGGGCGAAAAGGACAATATGGGCGTTTTCGGCGCTCTCTATCCCATCTTTCTCGGCCGCAAAGAGCTTGAGCTGGTGGGCGGCACCCTTCAGGGCCTCGAGGAATACCTACATGCGGTTCAGGCAACCGACATTTTCTATGCCGGTCCCCGATTCTATAAAATGAAAAGCGGCGATATCGTCGGCCTTTACTTTGTTGGTGAAAACATAGAGACTGTTATCCCAACAAATCCCCTCCCGCCCTTCTATAAGATGGACGATGTAAGAGCCTACTATGTTCACCTGCCCGACGCCATAAACGTGCCTTTCGAGGCCGTGATCAACCATGTGCGTGATGCCGATTTCTTCGACTTCAACCACATCAGGATAAAGCTGGATGCCCATGATATTGCAAAACTGGCGGGCGAAAGTGCAGTGGATCTCAATACCGGCGACCCTATAGAAGTAAAATACTGGGGCAAGCCCTTTGACAACGGATTTGACCATCTCCATAAGATCCATGAGATGAGACTGATGACCCCCGAGCTGTCGGCATGGAGCCATCTTGCAGTATTTCTGCGCTGGAGCTATGAAAAAGGCCTGCTCAGCCAAGCCCTGCTGGAGGCTCTGCCCGAGCTTCCCGAGATCATAGAGAGCAGGACCGTCGACCTCAGAAGTATAATCTGCGAGAATCCCGTATTCGGCGGAGGACTCAAGACAATGCATTTTTCCGACGAGGCTCTGCCCTTTGTAAAGAAGTTTTATTCTTTCAGCAATAACGGTTTCCCTGCCTGCGTCGACGCTCACGCAGAGGCAGTCCTCGGCAGCATCAAATACCACTGCGCCGAATATCAGAATGAAGCCTATCTCTTTGTCCCCTATGGCGAGGCCTTTCACGAAGGTCTCGCAGCCTATATCGAAAAGGCATGGGACGAGTTTAATTCAGATAAACAGAAATAACCCTGACCGGAGGTAAAAAATGGACACAAACAAGATCATTCACGGCTTTCGCCACATTGCTGACCGTCAGATAAGCGAGCTCAAGGCTGTACTCAGGCAGTTTGAACATGAAAAAACCGGCGCACGCCTGCTGTGGCTCGACCGCGACGACGAAAACAAGACCTTTGCCATTGCTTTCCGCACCCTGCCCGAAGACGATACCGGTGTTTTCCATATCCTCGAACATTCGGTCCTGTGCGGCTCGGAGCGCTATCCCACAAAGGAACCCTTTGTCGAGCTGCTCAAGAGCTCGATGCAGACCTTCCTCAACGCTTTCACCTTCCCCGACAAGACGGTCTATCCCGTTTCCAGCCGAAACGACCAGGATTTTCTCAACCTGATGCGCGTTTATCTCGATGCCACCCTGCATCCCCTCATCTACCGCCGCCCCGAGATCTTCCATCAGGAGGGCTGGCACTATGAGTTCGACGAGAATGGACAGCCCTCTTATAAAGGTGTTGTTTTCAACGAGATGAAGGGCGCTTTTGCCTCGCCCGACAACCCCGTTGAAAACGAGACCTTCCGCCTGCTCTTCCCCGATAACTGCTACCGCTATGATTCGGGCGGAGACCCCGAGCATATACCCGAGCTTACATACGAGCAGTTCCTTGACTGCCACCGCCGCTGCTATCACCCCTCCAATTCCTATATCTTCCTCGACGGCAGAATAGACCTTGATAAGGCCCTCTCGGTCATTGGCGGCGAATATCTCGATGGCTTCGAGCGCCGCGACGACCAGCCTCAGTTTGTCATGCAGGCTCCCGTCTGTCCCGAACCGGCAACAGCCTATTACGAGATCTCGAAAAATGACGATGAGACTGACCGCGCAAGAATGGTGTGGGGCTATGTTATCGGCGACCATACGAGCCGCGAGACCGTGATCGCAATGAATCTTCTTGCCGATGCCATCTGCGGCAACAACCAGGCTCCCCTTACACAGAAGCTCCTGTCGGAAGGCCTCGCGCAGGATGTTTCGATCTCGGTCATGGACGGCCTGCTGCAGCCCTATGTTATCCTTGATGTAAATAACATGAAGGAAGAAAACGCTGCCCTTGTTGAAAAGACGGTGCGTGAGGAGCTTGAGCGCCTTGCAAACGAAGGCCTCGACCACAGCAATATTGCTGCTGCCCTTGCAAATATGGAGTTCAACCAGCGCGAACATGACTTTGGCTATTTTACTCAGGGCATCGGCTTTGCCCTCAGTGCCCTTGACAGCTGGCTATATGGCGGCGACCCTGCGCAGAATCTCGAGATCGGAGATGTATTTGACCACCTCAATGCCGAACTGGAAAAGGGCTATTTTGAAAACCTGCTCAGAAAGGTCTTCCTTGAAAACGACCACTCCTGCCAGGTGACCATCCTCCCCTCCAAGACCCTCGGCGACGAGACCCGCGAGAAAGAGGCTCTGCGCCTCAAGGCCGCAAAGGAAAGCTGGACTTCCGATGAAGAAAAGGCACTCCATGTACTTCAGGCAAAGCTCGAGGCCTTCCAGCAGGCAAGCGACAGCCCCGAGGACATTGCCAAGCTGCCTAAGCTCAGCCTTAGCGACATTGCCCCTCAGCCCGAGAACTTCCCCATCAAGGAAACCACCCTTGATGGCCATACTCTGCTTCTCCATCCTATCGCAACCAGCGGCATCGACTATATCAATCTCTATTTTGATGTCAGCGACCTGCCTCAGGACAAGCTCAGCCTGCTTTCGTTCATGACCGGCCTGCTGGGCAAGCTTCCAACAAAGGTACATGATGCCTCCGAGCTCCAGCGCCTCAGCAAGCTCTATTTCGGCGGCCTTTCCTTCTCGGTAGAATCCTATAATAAGGTAAATGATCCCGAAAGCTGCAAGACATATCTCTGCGTTTCGATGAGCGCCCTTGAAACCAAGCTCTCCGACGCTGCCGCCATCGCAGCCGAGATCCTTACCTCCACTCTCTTCACCGATGATGCCATGATCCACGAGCTGCTTAATCAGGCGCACACAGCCATTGAACAGTCGATCATCCGCTCGGGCAGCAGCTATGCCACCGTCCGCGTTTCGGCTGGCTATTCGGCCACCGGCTTCGTTCAGGAGCATACCGCAGGCTTCACTTATTGCCAGTGGCTCAAGGAGCTCAAGGGCAGCTTTGAAGAACGTGCAGCCTCGCTGCGCAGCGAGCTCGACGAGCTGGCCGGCGCTGTATTCGAGAGCGCACGACTTACCCTTTCCATCACCGGCACCGATGCAAGCGCTTCCGAAAAGCTTGCATCTCTCATCAAGGCCCTTCCCGAAGGCGAAAAGAAGGAGTACGTCTCCTCTGTCGCTCCCTGGGGCCTGCGCCATGAGGGTATCGTTATTCCCGCCGATATTTCCTTTGCCGTTATCGGTGGAAGTCTCCTCGACCACGGCGGCCGCTATGA
>JAFQVZ010000303.1 GCA_017407765.1 Clostridia bacterium
CGGCAGGCCCATTTTATCCCCCAGTCTGCTTCGCAGCCAGCCCCCTTTAGGCAAGGGGGCCATATAATAAAGCTAAAAGGCATCCTTTCGGATGCCTTTTGCTTACTCTTCTTTTTCCTTTTCCTTGTCTTTCTGCATCTTGGCCATGAAATAGCTCCATGCCTTGCTGCATGCAAGGTATATGACTACGCCGCCCATAATGACGCCTCCGTAAAGAAGGGTGTCGAGCTCTTCCTGCTTAATGGGGGCAGCAAATGCTGTTACCGAGGTCATGGATATTGCCGCCATGACGATCATAAGCTTATCTGTAAGTTTACGCATGTTCTCTCTCCTCTCCTGGGTGAACAAATGAATGATACCACATTTTGTATTTCTGTTCAATAATATTTGATGAATTATTTGTTTATTTTCCCGGCCGGGCCAATACATAATTTTTTTGGCTGTATTGTTAGGCGGTAAATAATATGTTAAAATGTTACCTGTAATGTATAAGCGTTACGGGAGGTATATATTGTGAAAAAGTTTCCTAAAGGCATCTACAGCTATGTCCTTATGATGGGCCATCTGTGTGCCGACATCAGCGGCGGCGCTCTGCCCGCCATCCTGCCCTTCCTCATCACCGAAAAGGGCATCACCTATGCGGCTGCAGCCGGCCTGACCTTCGCGCTGAGCTCCATAGGCTCGGTCATCCAGCCCGTTTTCGGCTCGATGGCAGACAAAACTTCGCGTCCCTGGCTCATGGCGCTGGGCATCTTCATGTCGGGCTGCGGCATCTCCATGCTGGGCTTTATCGACAGCTATTGGATGATGTTTGCCGCCGTAGCCTTCACCGGCATCGGCTCTGCCCTCTTCCATCCCGACGGAGGCCGTATGGCCAACTATGTCGGCGGCGAAAAGAAGGGCCGCAGCCTCAGCCTCTTCTCGGTAGGCGGCAACATGGGCGGCGCTCTCGGCCCCATGCTGGCGGTTGCCGGCATCACCCTCTTCGGCGGCCTCAAGGGCACGGTCGTTCTGGCCCTCCCCGCCTTTACAATGGCGGCATTCATGCTCAGCCAGAACAACACCTTCGGCGATTTTGCCGCCGAGGGCACACGCGCCACCAAGGCAGCCATCGCGATCGGCCAGAAGGACGACTGGAAGAGCTTCTTCAAGCTCACCGGCGTTGTCTTCCTGCGTTCCACCATCGGCGTCGGCATGAGCACCTTCCTGCCCATGTTCTGGATGAGCGTTCTCATGCAGAGCGAGGCGGCTTCGGGCTCGATCACCACCATTTTGTCGCTGTCGGGCGCAGTCGCCACCCTTATCGGCGGCCGTCTTGCCGATAAATACGGCTTTAACAAGACCATCCGCACCGGCCTCACCCTGCTCATCCCCTGCCTGTGCATCCTGACCCTGTCGCGCTCGGTGCTCTTCTCCACCTTCATGCTGATCCCCACAGCCATGTCGCTGAACCTGGCCTTCAGCCCCTCGGTAGCGCTGGGCCAGAAGTTCGTTCCCAACCACATCGGCCTTGCATCGGGCATCACAATGGGCCTTGCCTCCTCCTTCGGCGGCATGGTATCTCCCATGCTGGGCAGAGTAGCCGACATCACAGGTGTTTCCACAGTTCTGTATATCATCATCGGCCTCGCCGTTCTGGCCTGTGTCGCATCCTACTTTGTACCCGACGCTCCTTCCCAAATTGCCGTGGGCAATTCGGGAACCCTTGAGGATTAAATAGATTTTCGGCAAATAAATTGCCGAAAATCGTTACGCCGTACTTACGGCGCGGCGCAGAAGCGCCGTTATGGCAGTAAAAGCTGAGGCGTAAAAACGCGTCTTAGCCCTCTTCGGTGAAGAGGGTGGCGCCGTTAGGCGACGGGTGATGGCGAGGAGTACTAACTGAAAACCGCCATATCCCTCATATCTTGCTGACAATGACATCCGGAAGAATGGAGGGAACGGATATTTCCCACAATATCTCTGTTCCAATCCTCAGTCGGCACAAGGCCGACAGCTCCTTTCCCAAAGGAGCCTTGGATGCGGCGTGCAATGCACGCCCCTACAGGGTGCTTTCCGTCAGACAGGTGTAGGGGCGAGCAGTGCTCGCCCGCAAGCCTTCTCCTTAATCACACCACCAACAAAAAAACCATCCACAGTCTGTGGATGGTTTTTCTTATATCTATAAGCTTAGCCTCTTACGCGTGTGTCGCCGACCTTCTTGGTCAGCTTGCGGTTGTCGAAGTATTCCAGCAGAGCTACGGCATATTTTCTCGATGTGCCCAGCGCGTCGCGGAACTCGGCAAGGGTGGTCTGGCCGTTCTTGTCGATCAGCTCGTATACCGTCTCGAGCGCCTTGTTATAGCACTCGCTGTGGATGTAGATCTGGGGATCGAGCCTTATGAGGATGCCTTCCGACAGCATCAGATCCATGACCTGAGCTGCCTGCTTGTCGTTTGCCTTGGCAATGACCTCGTCGGTGGCAGGGGGCGCGAATGCCGCCTTCTTATAGTCGGCCTCCAGCCTGTCCATAAGCTTCTGAAGCTTCTCGCCGGCCTCTACCTTGAAGGAGGAGATGGAGATAAGGCCCTTGACCTCCTTGATGCTGCCCTTTTCGATGAAGTGGTTCAGCAGGGCATCCACCTTGGCTATCTCGACCTCGGGCAGGAGCCTTGTTCTCAGCTCCTCGCGCTTTACGCCGCCCTTGAGGGGGTTCTTCTTGTGGAAGTCGTTGAGGAAGGAGACCATCGAGGTGCGGACCTTCTTGACATAGGCCGCATCAAGATAGATATCCTTGCCGATGAAGATGACCTTGCCCTCATTTGCCAGCTCGTCGGCATAGGTCTTGGCATCGGTGAGGGAGTAGGAGCCGTAGCGGGCGATGTCGGACAGAGTTGTCCAGTCGTGGCTGTGGTCGCCTATCAGGTGGCCGACGATATCCTTGTCGGGGCCCTTGTGCTTGATCTCCATGCCCTCAAGCGAGCGCTTGTCGTTTCGGCGGTGCTTGAAGGGGAAGGGATCGACGATGATGCCGCCGCCCACTGTCTCGAGGGGCGAATAGAAACGCACTACAAAGCGGTCGCCGCGCTTGGCTGTGACCGTCTCCTCAAGCCTCAGCTGAGCATAGCAGCTCTCGCCGGGAACAAGGCTGTCGCGTCCGTCCATAAGAACGACCTTCGAGAGGATCTCGCGGGCGCCGTGGTAGAAATGAACGCGGCTGTTGTTTTTGATCTCGCGGCCGCAGTCCTTGAGGCAGGAGAGGTAAACGTCGACCATCATCGAGTTGGTCATGGAGTTGGGAGCCGCAGCCACCTCGCCGCGGGAGATGTCTTCTTTCTTTACGCCGGCAAGGTTTACGGCAACGCGCTGGCCGCCGTAGGCCTCCTTGACGCTCTGGGAGTGCACCTGGATGGAGCGCGCCTTGGTCATCATGCCCGAGGGATAGAGCATGATCTCGTCGCCCTCGTGAAGGGTGCCCTCAAGCAGGGTGCCGGTGATAACGGTGCCGTGGCCGCCCAGAGTAAATACTCGGTCGGCAGGCAGGCGGAAGGGGCGGTCAAGGTCCTTGCCCTTGGCCTGTTCGGCAAGCTCGGCAAGCTTTGCCTTCAGCTCCTCAAGGCCCTCGCCGGTGTAGGAAGACACGGCCTGCATGGGCGCGCCCTCAAGGAAGGTGCCCTCGACGGCCAGCGCGATATCTTCCTTTACCATCTCGACCCAGTCGGGATCCACCGTGTCGCACTTGGTTACGACTATGATGCCCTGGGGAATGTCGAGAAGCGAGAGGATGGCAAGGTGCTCGCGGGTCTGAGGCATAACGCCCTCGTCGGCCGCTACGATGAGCATGGCGATGTCGACGCCGCCTGCGCCTGCCAGCATATTTCTTACAAACTTCTCATGGCCGGGAACGTCGACGATGCCGGCCGAGATGCCGCCGGGCAGCTGGAGGTTGGCAAAGCCCAGCTCGATGGTGATGCCGCGCTTCTTCTCCTCGGCCAGACGGTCGGTGTCGGTGCCTGTAAGGGCCTTGATAAGGCAGGTCTTGCCGTGGTCGACGTGGCCTGCTGTTCCTATGATAACATGGTTCATTATTTACCCTCGCTGATGTTTCTGATAGCCTCGGCGATCTTCTTGTCATCGCCGTCCAGCAGTGTGCGTACGTCAAAGACAACGCGGTCCTTGGCAACACGGCAGATGATGCTGTATTCCTTTCTGAGCTTCTCTTCGGTCGCTGCAGCCGAGAGGTCCTTTATCTCCACCCATACTGCGCGTGTGTCGAGGAACTCGCCGGGGACCGAGCCGCCGCCGACCTGGCTCTTTTCACGCATGACAGCCGATGTAACGCCGTTTATGCCGGTAAGCAGCTTCTTGAGCTTCTTGGCTCTCAGGTCAAGCTCTTCAACGGGGCGGCGGATCATGGCGATGGTGGGGATGTCCTTTTCGCAGGAACTTCCGAGATAGCTGCGCATTGTTTCCTCAAGGGCTGCAAAGGTCATCTTGTCAACGCGGAATGCGCGGGTCAGGGGGTTCTTCTTCATGCGGTCGATATATTCCTTCTTGCCGACGATGATGCCTGCCTGGGGGCCGCCCAGCAGCTTGTCGCCCGAGAAGGAGAGAACGTCGACACCGGTCTTCATGGCCTCGAGGACCTTGGGCTCGTCGCAGATGCCCAGGTCGGAAAGGTCGCACATAAGGCCGCTGCCCAGGTCGTAGATGACGGGGATATTTCTCTCATGGCCGACGCGCACCATATCCTCGAGGGATACTTCCTCGGTGAAGCCGACCACCTTGAAGTTGGAGGTGTGCACCTTGAGGAATGCGCCGGTGTTTTCGTTGACTGCGTTTACATAGTCGGAGAGGTGGGTCTTGTTGGTGGTGCCTACCTCGACAAGGGTGCCGCCCGACTGAGCCATGATCTCGGGAACGCGGAAGGCGCCGCCGATCTCGACAAGCTCGCCTCTCGAGCATACGACCTCGTGGCCCTTTGCCATTGTGGAGAGGATCAGCATTACGGCTGCGGCGTTATTGTTGACTACCATTGCGCTCTCGGCGCCGGTAAGGCGGCAAAGGAGCTTCTCGATGTGGCTGTAGCGGCTGCCGCGTGCGCCCTTCTCGATGTCATATTCGAGGTTCGAGTAGCTGCGTGCGGCCATATAGGCGGCGCGGGCTGCGCGCTCGGAAAGAACGGCGCGGCCGAGGTTGGTGTGCAGAACAACGCCGGTGGCATTGATAACGCTGTGGAGGTGAGGAGCATATATGGCCTGCAGCTTATTCTCGACGGCCATCTCAACGGCCTGGGGAGCAACATCGCAGTCGCCGCCCGAGAGGAGGGTGCTTCTCATCTCGTCGATGATCTCGCGGCAGGAGGTGGTGACCATATCCTTGCCGTATACTTCGTGAAGTCTTTCAAGCCTCATGACCAGTTCGTCGATCTTGGGCAGGTTTCTGAGCTTATGTCTGTTATCCATGGGTTTATATCATCCTTTTCGGGGTTATTTTGCGTGGTTTGCATACACTGAAAAGTATATTATATTTCTCACCCCGGGGCAAGTATTTTTGACTTTATTGATATAGCCGATAAATGATGGGAGCCGTTTTCTTAGCCCTCTTTTGAAAGAGGGTGGCAGCGATAGCTGACGGGTGTTTGGCCAGCAGTCTTACGGCAGCACAAA
>JAFQVZ010000304.1 GCA_017407765.1 Clostridia bacterium
ATGTCGCACTCGGCAAGGATGGTGCCGATGAGAATGATGCCCAGAGGGCCTGTGATGCTGCCGAGGCTGACAACGACAGTCTCGACGGTGTAGGGCACCTGAATGCCCAGCAGCATACGGCCTACACCCAGAACAACGCCGATAATGCCGGGGTTGGTGACGACCTTTTTAATAAGCGCCGCGCCCTTCTGGTCGGGAGAGAGGAAGGCAATGCCCACCGACCAGTTGAATACTACGTTGGAAATGAGATAGAAGGAGCCATAGAAGGTTCCCATCTCGCCGAAGGCGCTGGATACCAGAGGCAGGCCGATGAAGCCGATGTTGCCGACCAGCAGGGTGAACTTCATGATCGAGCGCTTGCCGGGCTCGGCAAACTTATAGATAAATCCGCCTATCAGCCATGCAAAAACACATACTCCCGAGGAGATAAACAGAACGGCTGCGCCTTCCTTTATCATATCAGCGGTCATATCGCCCAGGAAGGATTTGAATACCATGCAGGGCAGCGTTACCTTGAGGCAGAAGTCGGTGAAGCCACTTCGGTTCTTGCCCGTTATCATTCCGGTTTTGCTTAAAACAACGCCGATGATCATATATGTCAATATCACCGACAGCGATTTGAGCAGTACATTGATGTCCATAAATACATCCCTTTCCCTTTTTGTTATATTATGATTTTATATTATAAATCACTTATGTGCAACAGAAAGAGCAAAAGAAAAACAGCGGCATTTCTGCCGCTGCTCTTCTTTACACTACATAGGAAGGAGATTATTATGAAAAAACATCTGGTGCGTTCGGAGGGACTTGAACCCTCAAGGATATCTCCACCGGCTCCTGAAACCGGCGCGTCTGCCATTCCGCCACGAGCGCATATTGAAGAAGAATACCACCTGAGCTTCGCCGCCGGAATATTCTCTTCTCGTTCATGTTGGTTTTCATCATCTTTAGCACCTCTTTCTTTTTCTGATTTTTATCGGGGCTCTTATTTATGGCTCTATTATATCATTTATTTTTATCCGAGCCTCTCTGCCTTGGATTTTTGATGTCGGAGCTTTTATCTCAGGCTTTGCCGCCGTAAGTTTCCTCTTCCCTTAAAGGTATTCTTCACTGTCATTCACCTCTTTCTTTTTTATATTTTGTATCGGGCTCTTATTTATGGCTCTATTATATCATTTATTTTTCCCCTGTCTTTTTCACCCTGGACTTTCAATGTCGGGAGTGTTGTGGCGGCATCCTCGCGTCTTAGCCCTCTTTGGGAAAGAGGGTGGCAGGCGAAGCCTGACGGGTGTTTGGCCAGCAGTCTTACGCCAGCCGCCATGTTGACGGATAACCACCTTGCCAAACCTCAGTCAGCTGCGCTGACAGCTCCTTTCAAAAGGAGCCTTGGATGCGCCCCCGCAAAAGCCCCTGATATTTAATCGTTTATCTATCTTGCGCCGGATAAAACCATCTGATATAATAGAAAAGTTATAATTTCAAGAATAAGAGGTGTATAAATGTCCAAGCTTTCAAATCTCTTTGCGGCTCAGGATATGACCGAGGGTACCCCCTGGAAAAAAATCGTATCTTTTGCCATCCCTCTGCTGATAGGCAACATTGCCCAGCAGCTTTATAATACCGCCGACTCGGTTATCGTCGGCAAGTTCGTCGGCGACCTTGCTCTCGCCGCTGTTGGCGGCTGCGGCCCCCTCATCAACCTGCTGATCGTCCTCTTTGTAGGCATCTCCACCGGCGCCGGCATTATGGTCGCCCAGTATTTCGGCGCACGCCGTAAGGAAGACCTTTCGGGTGCCGTCGGCACCTGCATGATGCTGACCCTCATCGCTTCGCTGTTTATGATGGTCGTAGGCACAATGATCTCCGAACCCATGCTCAGGCTGGTAGATACACCCGCCGAGACCTTCGATATGTGTCTGTCTTATCTGCGTATCTACTTCCTCAGCATCGCCGGCATGGGCTTCTATAACATCCTGGCCGGTATCCTCCGCGGTATGGGCGACTCGATCAGCGCGCTTAAGTATCTTATCGTAGCAGCTCTGCTCAACATCGCTCTCGACCTGCTGTTTGTTGCCAAGTTTGGCATGGCTGTTCAGGGCGTTGCCATCGCCACCGCCATTGCTCAGTTTATCTCGGCCATGCTCAGCGCAAAGAAGCTCTTCTCCATGCGCGATGTCATGCATCTTGAAAAGCGTCACTTCAAGATCCACAAGGTCTATGCCTCCCAGCTGATTCGCCTCGGCCTTCCCTCGGGCCTTGCTCAGGCAGTCATGTCCTGCTCGGCTCTGGTAGTTCAGTCGCTGACCAACTCCTTCGGCGCCACCTTCGTCGCCTGCAACACCATCGTAATGCGTGTCGACGGCTTCGTTATGATGCCCAACTTCTCCTTCGGCAACGCCATGACCACCTATACAGGCCAGAACATCGGTGCCGGCCGCATCGACCGTGTTGAACAGGGCGTTAAGGACGGCCTCAAGCTGATCATCGGCACAGCAACGGCTATCGTTGCCGTTATCGTTGTCTTCGGCCCCGTCCTCATGGGCTTCTTCACCGACACACAGTCGCTGATCGATATGGCCACACAGATGATGCGTATCGTAGCTCCCGGCTATATCGCCTTTGCCGTTACACAGTCGCTCTCGGGCGTTATGCGCGGCGCCGGCGACACCACAACTCCCATGTGGATCTCCTTCTTCACAACGCTGGTCGTTCGTGTTCCCCTTGCATATCTGCTGGCTTACCTCACACGCAGCGCCGAGAATCCCAACGGTGACCCCCGCGTCATCTTCTTCTCGCTCCTCTGCTCGTGGACAGTCGGCTGTATCATCAATGTTCTTGCCTACCGCCGCGGCAAGTGGCGCACAAAGGCCAAGATGAAGAGAGTCGAAGAATAATCACAAAAACGTCCGCCTTTGGCGGACGTTTTTCATTTACTTCTTTTTATATTTTCTCTCAATAACCGAAGTATAAACGATCATCGCTGCGATCATTTCGGCTACGACTCCCACGCATGAAAGAAGTATCCATGCACTATTTTCCATAAGCAGCGGAAGCCCCAAAAGCACAAAGACGATGCCTGTCACAGAAAACAGCCGGAACATGGCCCGGTTGTATTTTTTCACATCTGTGACCGGAAACATCCGGGCATTGGCCCAAAAGCCTACTGCTTTTTCAGAAAACAGAGCATATATGCCTAAAGAGATGAAGAAAACACCCATTGCACACCATATTCCAAAGCCGATAAATGTCCCCTGCATTGTGCTTCCCTTTCTGTCCTCTTACAGATTCTCGGAAATATATCTCGCTACATACACACCGCTGGCCGATGCGTGTGACAGCGAATGAGTAATGCCGCTGCAGTCGCCAATAACAAACAGACCCTTATGACAGGTCTCGAGGTTATTGTCCAGCGCTACCTCCATGTTATAGAACTTGACCTCTACACCGTAAAGCAGGGTATCCTCGCCCGCGGTGCCGGGGGCGATCTTGTCAAGGGCATAGATCATCTCGATGATGCCGTCGAGGATGCGCTTGGGTATGACCAGGCTCAGGTCGCCAGGCGTTGCCGAAAGGGTGGCCTGGGTGAACGACTCTTCAATGCGGCTCTTTGTCGAGCGTCTGCCCCTTATAAGGTCGCCGAAGCGCTGGACGATAACGCCGCCGCCCAGCATATTGGACAGACGTGCGATGCTTTCGCCATAGCCGTTGGAGTCCTTGAAGGGTTCGGAGAAATGCTTGGCTACCAGAAGGGCAAAGTTGGTGTTTTCGGTCTGCATGACAGGGTCTTCATAACTGTGGCCGTTGACCGTTACGATGCCGTTGGTGTTCTCGTTTACAACGGCGCCCTTGGGGTTCATACAGAAGGTTCTGACAAGGTCGCCGTACTTCTCGGTGCGGTAGACTATCTTGCTCTCATAGAGCTCGTCGGTCAGATGCGAGAAGATGGCATAAGGCAGCTCGACACGCACGCCGATATCGACGCGGTTGCTCTTTGTGGGGATACCGAGGTCGCGGCACACCTTTTCCATCCACTTGCTGCCGCTGCGTCCGCCCGAAATGATGCACTGTGCGCTCTCGAAAACCTCGCCTTTGGCGGTGACCACGCGATAGCCCTCCTCCAGCTTCTCGACCGTGTCGGCCGGGGTGTTGAAGAAGAACTCGACCTTATCCCTCAGATGCTCATAGAGGTTTTCCAGCACGACATAGTTGATGTCGGTGCCCAGATGCCTTACCGAGGCATCCAGCAGGTGGAGGCCGTTCTGCAGGCAGAGCTTTTTGATGTCGGTGTTGGCGGTGGTATAGAGCTTAGTGCCCTCGCCGCCGTTCTCAAGGTTGATCTTATCGACATAGTGCATCAGCTCCAGAGCCTCGGCCTTGCCGATATATTCATAGAGAGTTCCGCCAAACTCATTCGTGATGTTATACTTACCGTCGGAAAATGCGCCTGCGCCGCCGAAGCCGTTCATAATAGAGCAGGTCTTGCAGCCGATGCACGACTTGATTTTTTTGCCGTCGATGGGGCATTTTCTTTTATCGAGAGGGTTGCCGGCCTCGAGGACAGCCACCCTGAGCTGAGGCTGAAGCTTTACAAGCTCATAGGCCGAGAAGATGCCGCCGGGGCCTGCACCGATTATCAAGACGTCATATTTCATATAGGATACCTCCTGTTTATCTTTCTGCCGTTTCAAATTATATCTTTGCCATATAAATCTTGTCAATACGGCATATACGAGCCCGGGTAATGCGTCTTTAATGATATATTTTCTCTTGACAAACCGTTTCTTTTATAGTATTCTATCAAAAGACCCGCCGAATACGGGGAATGAATACGGAGCGGTATCGAAGAGGTCATAACGGGCTCGACTCGAAATCGAGTAATCCTGTAAAAGGGACCGTGGGTTCGAATCCCACCCGCTCCGCCAGAAAAAGCACTGCTTATGCAGTGCTTTTTTGTTTTTATAAAGCCTTCCCCTTGATGGGGAAGGGGGACCGCTTTAGCGGTGGATGAGGTGTATGCCTCCCTTGCCTAAAGGGAGGTGGGTAACGTAGTTACCCGGAGGGATACTTCGGCAAGATTGGCATATCCCCCAGTCTTGGCTATCGCCAAGACAGTCACCCAATCATATTGTTGACAGCAAATATATAAACAATATATAATTTAATCAGATAATATAATAAAGGTGTGTATCGAAGTGAA
>JAFQVZ010000029.1 GCA_017407765.1 Clostridia bacterium
ACAGTCTTTCCATAACTTTTCCTCCTTATTTTTCAATTATCTTCCTTATCTCCTCTATGTCCTTTTCCGAAAGCTCCTGCCTCCTGGCAAACGCGGCAATAAACGCAGGTAAAGAGCCTTCGAAAGTCTTTTCCATGAACTCATCCATCTCCGATGCCTGAACCTCTTCTTTGCTGACAAGCGAGGATACCGTGGCATTTTCATTTTTAACCACTCCCCTATCGCTGAGACGCTTGATGACAGTGTAGGTCGTAGTTCTGCTCCATCCCAGCTCTTCTTTGCAGATCCTGGCAAGCTGAGTGCTGTTTATCGGCTCGTGCTTCCATAGAATAAGACAGAAACGGTATTCACTTTCGAATATTTTAGGCACTGACACAATAACCCTCCTTCAGTCTAACGCATTAGACTTATTTTAAATATAGTCTAATGCATTAGACGCATTTTGTCAAGGATTAAAAAAGGCTCCACCAAACGGTGGAGCCTTAAAATAAATCCGGTAATTACTCAGCCAGTCTCTTCTCAACTGCAGCCATCTTAGCGCAGATGCAGAAGACCTTCATAGCTTCCTTCAGTTCCTCAACAGGAGGCAGCGAGGGAGCAATACGCAGGTTGCTGTCCTGAGGATCCTTGCCATAGGGCCATGTAGCGCCGGCATCTGTCATAACGAGGCCTGCGTTCTTGCAGAGCTCGAAGATGCGGCTTGCGCAGCCGGGCATATCAAAGCTGATGAAGTAGCCGCCCTTAGCAGCCAGCCAGGAAGCGCCTGTGCCCTGAAGGTTCTCTTCGAGCATATTGAGGACCATCTGGAACTTGGGAGCCAGAATAGCAGCATGCTTCTTCATGTGAGCCTTAACGCCAGCGGCATTGCCAAAGAACTTGACGTGACGAGCCTGATTGATCTTGTCGGGACCGATAGCCTGAACCTTGAGCAGGTTCTTAGCCCACTTCATGTTCTTCTCGGAAGCGACCATGCAAGCTACGCCTGCGCCGGGGAATGTGATCTTGGATGTGGAAGCAAACATGAAGATCATGTCTTCGTTGCCATGCTTCTTAGCTGCCTCGAAGATGTCGAGGATCTCGATCTCTTCGTCTGTCAGGTGGTGAACTACATAAGCATTGTCCCACATGATCTTGAAATCAGGTGCGGCAGGCTTAAGAGCAGCAAAACGCTCGATAACTTCGTTGGAATATACAGCGCCGCTGGGATTGGAGTACTTGGGAACACACCAGATGCCCTTGACTGCAGCATCCTCGGAAACCAGCTTTTCGACCATATCCATATCGGGGCCGTCAGCATTCATGGGAACAGGGATCATCTCGATGCCGAGCTGCTCGCAGATTGCAAAGTGACGGTCATAACCGGGAACGGGGCACAGGAACTTTGTCTTCTCCTGCTTACTCCAGGGTGTGTTGCCGTTGCAGTCGCCAAATACCCACAGACGCATCATATTGTCATACATCATTGTCAGCGAAGCATTGCCGCCGATGAGGATGTTTTCGGGCTTTGTGCCGAGGAGTTCGGCAAACAGAGCCTTGCATGCGGGGATGCCGTCGAGTCCGCCGTAATTACGCAGGTCTGTACCCTCGAAGATCGTGTCTTCATTTGTGCTGATAGCTGTCAGAAGATCGCGGCTCAGGTCGAGCTGGTCAGCGCCGGGCTTGCCTCTTGCCATGTTGAGCTTCAGGTTCTTTGCGCAGCAATCGTCGTACTGAGCCTTAAGCTCTGCCTGAAGAGCCAGCAGCTCTTCTCTGTTTGCTGTGAGAATATCCATGTTATTCATCTCTCCTTAATAGTGATTGAACGTTTTATATACCAGAGATAGCCGCACCGATCGCTGTGGCATAGTCGGAATTGCCGGGGATGAAAAACTCTACATTATAAAGTGTTTCGATATCCTTGAATATCCTTTTTGCCACAGGCACTTTAGACAGATTGCCGGTGAGCACGATACGGGTCATTCCACGGCTCCTGCCTGCCAGCGCTGCAACGATGCCTATCGTCTGAAAAACCATATTGAGAACACCCAGCGCAAGATCGGCCGGGGTGGCAATGTCAGAGACTTTGCCGAAATTGGAAGCCGTTATGGCTCCGGTCATATTTGAGATATCTTCAGAAGAAATATCTCCGATCGTAAGGTCAATATTTGAAAGGTCACCTTCCGACGCCAGATCCATGATGTGTTCGATATCTCTTACGCCGATAAGCTTATCACAGATACCGATGACCGTGCCGCCGCCTACTCCCGTGCCGCCGATATGAGCAATATCACTTCCGTCAACGCCTATAACGGCAGTGCCTGTGCCCATGCTGACAACAACAGTCTTATCAAAACCCGAAAGATACTTTCCTCCAAGGCCGACAGCTGTTATCTCGTCAACCTTTTTGGTATCTATCTGATATATAGATTTAGGCAGAAAGCTTGAACCAACACCGGTTACCATTATACGGCTGACATCCGAAAGCTCGAGCTGATTTTCGAGCAGGAACTTGCCAAAGGCACCATAGGCCGATGTTTTGGGATCACTGGCTTTGACCATAAAGGGAGATATTATATTTTTGCCGTCGAAACCTACGATCTTTGTAGTGCTTCCGCCAATATCGATTCCAATTACCATCGCAAACCTCACAAAATATTTTAATCAAAATCTCAGGGAGCAGCAAAGCTGCCCCCTGAAAATTATTCATCAGATACTGATGTTGCCTACTGTTCTGGGGAAAGGCAGAACATCACGGATGTTGCCCATGCCTGTCAGATACATGATGAGACGCTCGAAGCCGATGCCGTAGCCCGAATGGACAACGCCGCCGAACTTTCTGAGCTCGAGATACCAGTCATATTCCTCTGCCTTGAGGCCGCACTCTTCCATACGCTTCTCAAGAACGTCGAGGCGCTCTTCTCTCTGGCTGCCGCCGATCAGCTCGCCGATGCCGGGAACCAGCATATCCATAGCTGCAACGGTCTTGCCGTCATCATTAAGGCGCATATAATAAGCCTTGATCTCCTTAGGATAGTTCATGACAAATACAGGCTTGCCGAAAACGACCTCAGAAAGGTATCTCTCGTGCTCTGTCTGGATATCAGCACCCCAGAATACGGGGAACTCGAACTTGTCGTTGTTCTTCTTGAGGATCTCGATGGCGTCTGTATAATCGATGCGGCCAAAGCGCTCTTCGTTGGCGATCTTGCTCAGGCGCTCGATGAGGCCCTTATCTACAAACTTGTTGAGGAACTCCATCTCGTCGGGGCATGCCTTAAGAACATGGTTGATAACATACTTTGTCATGTCCTCAGCCAGCTGTGCGTTGGCTTCGAGGTCGTTGAATGCGACTTCGGGCTCGATCATCCAGAACTCGGCTGCATGACGTGTTGTGTTGGAACGCTCGGCACGGAATGTGGGGCCGAATGTATATGTCTTGCCGAATGCAAGGGCAAATACCTCTGCCTCAAGCTGACCGGAAACGGTCAGGTTGGTGCTGGTGCCGAAGAAGTCCTTTGTATAGTCTACAGAGCCGTCCTCGTTCTTGGGAACATTGTCCATATCCATTGTTGTGGCACGGAACATTGCACCCGCACCCTCAGCATCGCTGGATGTGATGATGGGTGTGTGTGCATAAACAAATCCGCGCTGGTTAAAGAAGCTGTGGATGGCAAACGCTGCCTCGCTGCGGATGCGGAATACAGCATTGAATGTGTTTGTTCTGGGACGGAGATGCTGGATGGTGCGCAGATACTCCATTGTATGGCGCTTCTTCTGCAGAGGATAATCTGCAGGGCACTCGCCCTCAACCAGAACTTCGTCAGCTGTCAGCTCGACAGGCTGCTGAGGATTGGGAGAAGCTGTGAGTGTTCCCTTTACTGTAACAGCTGTGCCGACATTAAGGGAGCCGGCCAGCTTATAAAATGCGCTCTCGGAAGGAACAACTACCTGAAGGTTCTTGATGACAGAACCGTCGTTAAGCTCGATAAAAGCACATGCCTTTACGTCTCTCGATGTTCTTACCCAGCCGCTGAGAGAAACCTGCTTGCCGAGGTACTCTTCATGCTGGTGAAGAATTTCTCTTACTGTTACCATAATCTATCTCTTGCCTTTCGGTTAAAATTTCTTTTTAGCACTCGCCCATTGCGATAGCCTGCATTGCCAGCTCAAGGCCTTCGGCGATCTGGCCGGGGCAGGATGTTGCTCTGGGGCCGCACTTGATGCCCTTGCAGCGATTGATGATCTCTGTTACGGGCATACCCTTAACGAGGGCGGCAATGCCCTGAAGATTACCATCACAACCACGGCGGGGCATCTCGAGCTCAACAAGAACACCGTCTTCAATATGGAAAATAAATGTAGGTGTGCAGATACCCTTGCCGATCGTGCTGTAAGTGTACTTATGCTTCATTTTATTTACTCCTGAATACAAATAATTTAAGACAACAGAAGCAGGCAGGCTATATCTCCTGCCGCTTCTATTCTTTTCTAAGATTATCACAAGTTTCGCGTCTTGTCTATCTTATCCCGCGAAAAAAGACTTTTTTAGAAACAATTCTGGATCTCAGCAACCAGCAGATCAATATGTTCGCGTGTGATATCGTTATTTGTTACAAAGCGAACAGGGCCGCCTTCATATCCGCCGATTTTAATGTTCTTTTCGAGCAGCTTGCCTGCCATTGCAGCGATCTTTTCTTCGGGCTGGTCGAATGTGCAGAATACCATGTTGATCTCGACTGCATCGGGATCGCAGTGAATATAGGGAACCTCGCTGAGCTTCTGAGCAAGATATTTTGCATTTGCATGGTCCTCATGCAGGCGCTTTGTCATCTTCTCGAGGGCGATAATGCCTGCCGCAGCAAGAACACCCGTCTGACGCATACCGCCGCCGAGGATCTTTCTGTTGCGGCGCGATCTTTCGATGAACTCTGCAGAGCCTGCAAGGATAGCGCCTACAGGAGCACAAAGGCCCTTGGAAAGGCAGCATGTGACTGTGTCGCAATACTGAGTGATCTCCTTGACATCAACACCGAGAGCAACTGCGGCGTTGAACAGACGAGCACCGTCAAGATGTACGGGGATATTATGCTTCTTGGAAACTTCACGGATCTCTGCCATGCGCTCAAGGGGAACAACATGACCGTTTGCAAGGGCATTCTCGAGGCAGATAAGGGCTGTGTCGGGATGATGTACATTCTTTGTTCTGATCGACTTTTCGATCATCTTTGCATCGGGAACGGTATTTTCAAAATAGAGCGAGCATACATTGGCTCCGGAAAGGAGTGCTGTTGCACCGGCCTCATGTGTAACAATATGCGAATCGGCGCTTACAATGATCTCGTCACCCTTCTTTGTCTGTCCCATAATGGCAAGCTGGTTGCCCATTGTGCCCGAAGAGATAAACAGAGCCTTCTCCTTGCCCAGCATTTTTGCCGCAAGAGCTTCGAGCTCGTTTGTAGTGGGGTCATCTTCGTAAACGTCATCGCCTACGATGGCAGCTGCCATTGCAGCACGCATTTCCTCTGTAGGATGTGTTACCGTGTCACTTCTGAAGTCAATGAATTTCATTCTATTTTTCCTCCAACTCTATATATTTACAATTCAGAAATCAAATAGGTGCAGATTAGTATATAAGATTATACCACAGCGGTGATTTTTTGTAAATTATAATGAATTGACATCTTCAAAATATTTGAGATATGATATTATCAGCCAAAACTCTGAAAAAATAAAGGATGATTTTATGAACCAGTTAAATCTGCTCAATCATGTTATAGCAAATTGCGATGAAGCTCTGGTCGAGGCATTTGTCAGAAGAATGGACATATCCTCCGAAGTAGCTAAAGCAAAGCTCTCCATGGACGAAAAAGTCTATGACTCTAAAACCGAGCGCGAATATATCCAGCATGTAGTATCCCAGTTCAGCCCCGAGCTGAGCCTCAAAGCCAATTCTCTTTGGTATTCCCTGCTCCGCATGGACCGTGGCCAGCAGTTCCGCTGGATCCTCAAGCACACAGAAAGCATTGCCCCTGCCCACGAGGCTCTTATCACCGATTCTCTGCCCGAAGGCCCCGTTGCCTGCACCGACAAGTATGCTGATGAAGCCTCTCAGCTTCTGGGATGTGATGTTATCCGCTGCGCCTCAAATGACGAAGCACTTCAGATGCTCAAGGACGGCAAGGTCGCACGCACCGTTCTCGGCTGCGACAAGGACTTTGACCTTGCTCAGATTTACCTCACCTTCTATAACACAGATATCTTCATGAATGCCAGCGCCCGCCCCAACGACGGCCGCAGCCTCTTCTTCCTTTCCAAGAATCTTGTTGTTCCCGAAGACTGCAACCGCATGACTCTGGCATTTGCTGTCGACCGTCATTATGGCAGCCTCACTCAGGCTCTGTCAACTCTGGCTGAAGCAAAGCTCAACATCGAAAATATGCGTTTGCGCCGTAAGGTAGCCGGCGATGGCCATCCCGATGACCTTATCTTCATTGATCTGTCGGGTGATTTCAATACGATCGATACCCGCACAGCTCTTTATCAGTTCGAAAACGAAATGTATTATTTCCGTCTGCTCGGTTTCTGGAACCGTCAGGAGCAGGACGACTGATACTCATAAAAAAGCCGATCCCATCTGCATCTGCAGATGGGATTTTCTTTTTCCAACATAAAAAGGGCCCGGCATTATGCCGAGCCCCTATCGATTATCAAAACTGTTATACTACAAGGAAGAACTTGCAGATAAACATCAGAGCCAGAACGTATGTCAGACCCGAGATCTCGCTCTTCTTGCCTGTCAGCAGAGCTGTTACCGTGTAAGCGATGATAGCAAGACCGATGCCGTGGCCGATAGATCCGGTTATGGGCATGGCGATCAGCATCAGCGCTGTGGGCAGAACCTGAGAAACATCATCAAAGTTAACGTTCTTAAGGCCGCCGATCATCAGTACGCCAACATAGATAAGTGCAGCCGATGTTGCAGGAGCGGGTATCAGCGCAGCGATGGGCGAAAGGAACATACATGCAAGGAAGCACACACCTGCCGTGAAGGCTGTGAGACCTGTACGTCCTCCCTCCTCAACACCTGCAGCAGACTCTACAAATGTTGTGACTGTAGATGTACCTGTCAGGGCGCCGACTGTTGTGCCGACAGCATCGGCAAAGAGTGCCTCGCGCAAATTGGGCATATTGCCCTTTTCATCTACCATGCCTGCACGGGAAGCTGTGCCGACCAGCGTGCCGACTGTGTCGAACATATCGATCATGCAGAATGTTACGATGAGCATAACAGCAGACAGCCAGCCGATCTCAAACATGGATGCAAAGTCGAACTTGAAGAACGTCATCTCGAACATATCGGCAAAAGGAGGTGCCCAGGATGCTGTTGCAAGTGCTTCAAAGGGATTGTTTCCCAGCATAAAGCATCCCATCCAGTATACGATGGATGCACCCAGCATACCGAAAAGAACCGAACCCTTGACCTTCTTATGGTTGAGTGCAACTATCAGGAACAAACCAATAAATGTTGTCACTACATACAGAAGCATCGTGTTCCATCCGGAACCCATAGCTTCCTTTGTAATGGAAGGAGTCAGATTTGTAAAGAATGTTCCCAGCATATAGAAGGGCCCGCCTGTCTCGGAATATACGCCTGCATTGGAGCCAAGGCCGATATTGAGCAGCATCATACCAATAGCAGGAGAAATGCCGATACGTACACCAAGAGGAATGGCTTCGACGATCTTTTCTCTTACCTTGAGGAAGGTAAGAACTATAAAGAAAATGCCTTCAACCAAAATGATGCTGAGACCGGCATTGAACGAAGCCTCATAGCTGAGGCCTGTGATGGCCGCGATATTGGCAACTACAACAGCAAAGAAGCTGTTAAGACCCATACCGGGAGCCATTACAAAGGGCTTGTTGGCCGCAAAAGCCATTACGAATGTACCTATGGCCGACGAGATGACCGTTGCCATAAATACAGCATTCCACAGAGGTGAGCCTGTGTTGAAGTTGGTCAGAAGATTTGGGTTAAGAGCAATGATATACGCCATCGTCATGAATGTCGAGAATCCGGCAAGGATCTCGGTTTTCACTGTCGAACCATTCTCTTTGACCTTAAAGAGTTTTTCCATGAGATTTTTCCTCCCCATTATTTGTCCCTCTTACGAACAAGGATGTATAAATAGTACCATGATTCATCAAAAAAGACAATGATGCATTTCATTCCATCATCAATTTATTTAACGATATTTTCCCACAGCATAATCGTTGCCTATATGCACAATTCATGTTATAATTTAATATGATAATGAAATGGAGTTGATATATATGAACTTATGGCACGACATCAAACCTTCAAGAATGCATCCTGAAGATTTCCTCGCAGTCATCGAGATCGAAAAAGGTTCTAAAAACAAGTATGAGCTTGATAAAGAGACCGGCGCCCTTCGTCTCGACCGTATTCTTTACACCTCTACCCACTACCCTGCCAATTACGGCTTTATACCCAGAAGTTATTCCGATGATGGCGACCCTCTGGATGTTCTGGTCCTGTGCAGCGAGCCTATCCGCCCTATGAGCCTTGTCAGGTGTTATCCTGTAGGATATATTGCCATGCGCGACGGCGGCGCCACCGATGAAAAGATCCTCGCTATCCCCTTTGAAGATCCCATGTACAACAGCTATAAAGATCTTTCCGACCTTCCCGCACATATTTCCGAAGAGATCAGCCACTTTTTCAGCGTGTACAAGCATCTCGAACCCGATAAAGACGCTCAGGTCGAGGCAGTATTTAATCGCGACGCTGCTGTTGAAGTTATCAGAAAAGCATTTGAAAACTACATCGAAAAGTTCTGCCGATAATGGCCGATATAAGAAAAGACGGACACAACGATGTGTCCGTCTTTTCTTATGCAGGCAGTATTACATTATTCATCATTATGAACATTGCTGCAGAGCCCAAGAGCACAAATACATGAAATACCTCATGACAACCAAACTTTGGATTATTTCTTCCCGGCCATTTTACCGCATAGAGGACTCCGCCCGCAGTATAAAGCGCCCCTCCGATAAGCAGCATAGTTATACCATTCCATCCTACCGCCTTCCAAAGCGGATATATGGCAATAATGGCAAGCCATCCCATAGCGATATATACAGTAGATGATACCCATCGGGGACATGTTACCCAAAAGAATGTCATAACCGTTCCCGCGATAGCCAGAGTCCATATTATGCCAAGCAGCCACCATCCCCATGTTCCGCGCAGAACTGTCAGACATACAGGAGTATAGGTGCCCGCGATCAGGTAATAGATCGCCATATGGTCAAACTTTTTCAGATTGATCCTTCCCTGCACCTCAGTTCGCAGGCTGTGATACAGTGTTGAGGCCGTATACAGCAGTATCATGGAAACTCCATAGATCGCAAATGATACTGTTTTCCATGCATTTCCCTGCTGAGCTGCGTGGAACATAAGCCATATCATCCCGAATACAGAAAGAATGATGCCTATACCATGAGTGATAGCCGACCAAGGCCTTAATCCATCGTAAGGGTCTCTGGCTTTTTCACCTGATCTGACATTGTTATCTTTCACTTTAATCACCCGATTTTGTTTATAAATTATTTATATTTTATTATACTCTTCTCCTATTGGTTTATCAAGCTAAATATTTGAACTTTTAATTAATTTTCTTTTAACAATACATTCACAGAAACGACATCCTTAGTACATGAGCCTGCTGTATATTACTCAGAAAGAAAGGATGTCTCTCGTTGAACGGATTATACCGCAATGCTGTTGACGC
>JAFQVZ010000305.1 GCA_017407765.1 Clostridia bacterium
GTCTGTGCCTGTGGGCACTACCTGCGCCCTGCCCTTTACGCCGTGAGCCTCTCCCAGCAGCGCAATGATATTTTCGAGCTTAAGCCCCAGCGAGAGGCAGCAGCCGATGGCCGTCAGGGCATTATATACCGAGAACATGCCGGGGATACCCAGCGAAACGGGGATGCTGCGGCCTTCATAGTCAAGCGTGAAAGACACTCCGCCAAGGCTGAGACTTATTTCGCGTGCATAAAGCGATGCCCCGCTGTCTTTTGCGGAATATGTCATCTTGTTCTCACAGGTGCCGCCCATCATAACATCAGCATAGTCGGCATCAATATTTATGACCGCTCTGCGGCATCTGTCAAACAGCATGGCCTTGGCCTTTGCATACTCGTCCATCGTGACATGAAAATCCAGATGATCCTGCGTGAGATTGGTGAAGGCAGCCGCTTCAAACTCGATTCCGAATACGCGGTCGAGAACCAGCGAATGAGAGGATACCTCCATAATGATGCAGCCGCAGCCATCTTCCACCATGCGGGCAAACAACCTGAACAGCTCAAAGGATTCGGGGGTCGTTCTTTCGGTGTGAATGAACTCGTCGCCGATCATGTTGCCGTTGGTGCCCACAAGACCGCACTTGATGCCGCTCTTGGTGGCAATGTCACGAATGAGATTGGTTACCGTCGTTTTGCCGTTGGTGCCTGTTACACCAATTACGGGAACCTTCTTTTCGGGATGGCCGAACCACTCGGCCGCGATAAGCGCCAGGCCTCGACGGCTGTTCTTTACGATAACATAGGGAATGCTGCAGTCGGCAGGCGCCTCCTCAACGATCGCGGCGGCGGCGCCCTTTTCGCAGGCACTTTTTATATATTTGTGTCCGTCGGTCTGAAAGCCTCTGACGGCAACGAAAAGACTGCCCTCTTCGGCAAGACGGGAGTTATAACATACCGATGTGATCTCTGTTTCGATGTCGGCATGGATCTCGACCACGTCGAGGACCGACAGAAGCTGTGAAAGTTTCATACCCGAGAATCCTTTCTTTTACTGAGATATCTGATTAAGGTCGCTGAACTCGACCGAAATTACCGAACCAACAGGCACCTCTGTACCTGCAGCGATGTCCTGCTTACGGCATACCAGATTGCCGCTGCCGTATTCAGTGCCCGAGCTCTTATAATAAAGCCCGAGATTGCTGAGGCGGA
Source organism: Clostridia bacterium (assembly GCA_017407765.1). GTDB lineage: Bacteria > Bacillota > Clostridia > Oscillospirales > Butyricicoccaceae > RGIG1902. Next base: position 1,191 of record JAFQVZ010000305.1, read on the forward strand.
CCCTTACTTCCCACACTCCCAGATTCGAGAGGTCGGGGACTGTGACGGTGTCGGCAGGGACCTCGCTGCCCATATAAAGGACAACTGTAGAATTGCGCGAGACCGTTGCGGAATAAGAGGGCACCTGCGCCGTGACCGTGTCGCCCGAACCTACTGTTCTGACGGCAAGGCCCTCTGCCTGAGCGGCTGCCTTGGCCTGATCGGCATTCATGCCGACCATATTGGGCACAACAGTATCCATCTTCTGCTGCTCGCCCTCGGTATAAACAGCCTCTACCTCAAGGTAAGGCAGAACATCAGAAAGAATACGCTTGATTACGGGCGCAACCGTTACACCGCCGGTTACAGGATATACCGTAGGCTCGTCGAGCAGGACGAGAACGGCTACCTGAGGATCATCGGCAGGCGCGTATGCGATAAAGGAAGAAACACGAAGGTCATCTCTGTCCTCTGCCAGCTGCTCGGCGATCTTCTCTGTAGTACCGGTCTTGCCGGCTACACGATAACCTGCAACATAAGCATTCTTACCGGTACCTTTCGAAACTACCTGCTCGAGCATATCGCTCATGACCTCGGATGTCTCCTCGGAAATGACCTGTCTTACAACATTTGTTTCAGAAGACGCGATGGTGTTGCCGTCGGCATCCACGATCCTGTCTACCAGATGAGGTGTGACAAGGTCGCCGCCGTTTGCAACGGCAGAAACCGCCGTGATGAGCTGAAGAGGCGTGATGGTGAAGTTCTGACCGAAGGATGCGACCGCAAGGTCGACTACGTTCATCTCTTCAATATCCCAGAAAGAGCCAACTGCCTCGCCGGGAAGGTCGATGCCGGTCTTTTCGTTAAGGCCGAAAGCCTTATAGTATTTATAGAAGTTCTGACGTCCGATAAGCGAACCGATCTTCATAAACGCAGGGTTGCAGGAGTTCATAATGGCCTCAACAAGGTTTTCCGGGCCATGACCTGCAGGCTTCCAGCAGCTGATGTTCCAGTCCTCGACCTGCTTATAGCCGGGACAATAGAAGCTGGTGGATGTAGAAACAAGATTTTCCTCAAGTGCCATCGAAGCCGTAAGGATCTTAAATGTGGAACCGGGCGAGTAGGCATAGGTAACCGCCTGATTGAGCCACTTCTGGCCCAGCGCATCGCTGCGTGCCTTGCTGCGCTCTTCGTCGCTCAGTTCTTCCACCGATATATCCTTTTTCTCCGCGACCACAGCGAGCTGTGCATTAAGTTCTTCATCACTGAGGGCAAACGGAGCATTAAGGTCAAAGTCGGGCTTATTTGCCATTGCCAGCACCGCACCGGTGTTTACATCCATAACGATGCCGGTTACATGGTCGGCTACTCTATTATCTGCATAGGCCATCTCGAGGTTTTTCTCAAGATAATGCTGAATGACCTCGTCAATGGTGAGGATAAGGCTGCTGCCATCCTCTGCCTCATAATACATTTCATAGTCAAAGGGCATTTCTCCGCCCTGAGAGTTAGCCGCCTTGATAACACGGCCGTCAACGCCCTCAAGCTCATCTTCATAATAGACCTCAAGACCGTAAAGACCCTGGCTGTCGCTTCCTACAAAGCCGAGAGTATGAGAAAGAAAACTGCCGTAGGGATAGTATCGCTTTGTGTCGGCCTCCATGAAGATCGAGTCGATATCGTATTCGTCAACAAAGACTCTTACCTGGTCGGCCACTTCTTTTTCCACCTGGCGCTTGACAACGGCATAAGAGCCCTGTGCCTCTACCTTGGCAAGGACCGATTCGTATTCAACGTCCAGTATCTCACTGAGCTTTTCGGCAATGAGCAGGCCCTGCTCTTCGTCATCTATCTTTTTAGCCTCCAGCGTGACCATTTCTACATTGGCGCTGATAGCCAGAGGCTTCATATTGCGGTCATAGATGGTTCCGCGGGCAGCAGGGATGATCTTATCCCTTGTCTGCTGGCTGATGGCTCTCTGCTGATATTCTTCAAATTCGATTACCTGAAGATAAAATATTTTTGCCGCCACAACAGCAAAACAAAGCACTCCGAGCAAAAGCGCTACTAACAAAAGGCGCCATCTCATGGTGCTGTCGGCTTTTCTTTGCATCTTTTCCTCCGGGGAATATCCAAAAAACCGGGCAAGGGATCAAAATAAGCCCTTACCCCCAAAATTTACTGTCAGGGCTCCAGAAAGACCGGAGCCCTGTTTGAACGATATGATACTTTTAGCTGAGATATTCCAGCACTGTGCTGAAACTCTTGATAATGCCTGCAACCAGGCCGGAGCCGCCATTCTCCTCAGCAGCAACGGTGATCTTCTCAGGGTTGGAAATGGCAACATAATTGATCTGATTCTTGTCGAGCTTTACCATGCCCAACTGATTTACAGCCACATTTTCAACATATTCAAGATTAAAACGCTGTTCCTTCTTGGCATTGAGAGCATTTCCCTCGCTCTGAAGCTCTTCCAGCTGATCACGCATGAGCGCAGCCTCGGCTGTCAGCTCGTTCACCTTGCTGTAGCCGGTGAGAATGCACATAACAGCGCCGAAAACAAATGCGCAGATGCAAATGTACTTGAAATAGGGCGCCTTTCTGGCAACCGGCCTTTTTACGTTTTTATTCTCGGGAAGTGCCGTTATTTCAGGAGTTTTAACGGTTCCGATCTCTATATCATGCAGTTCTTTTCTAACGGCACTCTGACTGTTATACGCCATCTTACCTCACACCTTTCCGCCCAAATCGGGTCTAAAGCATTTATATAAACAAGCACACGCGGGGCGGCTGCTTATCAAAGCTTTTCGGCCACCCTCAGCTTGGCGCTTCTGGAGCGCGGATTATTCTCGAGTTCTTCGTCCGAGGCGATGATGACACCTCTCGAAACGAGCTTTATCTTAGGTTTATTGCCGCATACACACACGGGGAAGCTCTTGGGGCATGTGCAGCCCTGAGCCATTGCGGCAAACTTTCTTTTTACTATTCTGTCTTCCAGCGAGTGGAAGCTGATAACGGCGATCCTTCCGCCGGGAGCAAGGGCATCGATCGAATCGCCCAGAGCCTCCTCTACCGACGAGAGCTCGCTGTTTACTTCTATACGCAAAGCCTGGAAGGTCCTCTTTGCGGGGTGCTGCTTTTCGCGCTTTGCGGCAGCGGGCATTGCGCTCTTGATTATCTCGGTAAGCTCAAGAGTTGTCTCGATGGGTTTTTCCTCACGTCTGCGGCAGATAGCCGCCGCAATAGGTCCGGCATATCGCTCTTCGCCATAGTCTTTGATGATCCTCTTGAGGTCATCGCGGCTGTATTCGTTTACGACATTATATGCCGAAAACTGCTGCTGCCTGTCCATCCTCATGTCGAGGGGCGCATCGGTCATATACGAAAATCCGCGCTCAC
>JAFQVZ010000030.1 GCA_017407765.1 Clostridia bacterium
ATGTCGTTCTCATAGTAAAAAGAAACATATCTGTCGTTTACTCTCATAATGACCTCCTGAATGATCTTTATATACAAATCATACCATGTTTAATGCATAAAAGATACCCCCGGAAGAAGATATTCTTCCGGGGGATTTTATGGCATTTATGTTTATGGGTGCGGAATATTACTTGAAGTACTCTACGCCGCCCTCAAAGAGAGGCTGATACTTATCACCGGCAATATTCTTGGCGATGTTGCTGCCGCAGCGCTCGGAGTGACCCATCTTACCCAGTACACGGCCGTCGGGGCTTGTGATACCCTCGATAGCGGCTACCGAACCGTTGATGTTGAAGTCTACGCCGTTCTGAGGCTTGCCCTTAGCATCGCAGTACTGGAAGGCGATCTGACCGTTCTTGGCGAGCTCGGTGAGAGTCTTGCTGTCGGCTACGAAACGGCCTTCACCGTGGGAGAATGCGATGTTGTATACATCACCGACATTACACTTAAGCAGCCAGGGCGACTTGACCGATGCAACTCTTGTGTAAGAGTAGATCGACTGGTGACGGCCAATGGTGTTGAATGTAAGTGTGGGGCAGGAAGCATCCAGCTTGCTGACCTTGCCGAAGGGCAGGAGGCCCAGCTTGATAAGCGCCTGGAAGCCGTTGCAGATACCAAGAGCCAGACCGTCGCGGTTATAGAGCAGCTCGTGGATCTCGTCGGTGACTGCAGGATTACGGAAGAAGGCCTGGATAAACTTACCGCTGCCTTCAGGCTCGTCGCCGCCCGAGAAGCCGCCGGGGATGATGAGCATCTGGCTGGACTTGAGGGCATCGATAAGCTCTCTGGCCGACTCTTCAAGTGTTGCGGGAGACATATTGCGGATAAGAACGATCTTGCCCTTACCGCCGGCTCTCTCAACAGCTCTCAGTGTGTCAAACTCGCAGTTGGTGCCGGGGAATACGGGAATAACTGCCTGAGGAACAGCGATCTTGTTCGATGCCTTTGCGGGACGGATCTTATAGCTGTAAGCAGGGATCTCACGCTCGACCTGCTCGGTCTTTGTGGGATAGATAGGCTCGAGTGTGCCCATAAGAGCATTCTTGATCTCGTCGAGGGAGATAACTGCGCTCTTGAGGACGATCTCGCTGCCGCCTGTATAACCAAGCAGGAGGCCTTCGCACTCGTCGTCCATTTCAGCGATAATGCTGCCGAATGTGCCGCCGAAGAGCGCCTTTTCATCCATATCTTCTGCCAGTTCGAAGCCGATGTCGTTACCGATAGCCATCTTTGCGATGCCCTCGATCATGCCGCCGGCTGTTACCGACCATGCCGACAGGACCTTGCCGCTCTCGGTCAGCTGATGGAAGGATTCGAGGAATGCGGGAACTTCATTAAGGTCGGAGGGGCATTCGAAGTAGTAAACTCTGTTGCCCTTCTCCTTGAACTCGGGCGACAGGACCTTGCCTGCGCTGAGTGTTGTGATAGCAAAGGAGATAAGTGTGGGAGGAACGTCAATGTCGTTAAATGTGCCGCTCATCGAGTCCTTACCACCGATAGCAGCCATCTTGAGGACATTCTGAGCCTCGTAAGCACCCAGCAGAGCAGCAAAGGGCTTGCCCATTCTCTCGGGCTTACGGTTGGGCTTCTCGAAAAACTCCTGAAGGCTGAGGTATACGCCCTTGGGATCGCAGCCTGCCGAAACCAGCTTGGAGGCCGACGATACTACCGAAGCGATAGCGCCCTGATAGGGGCTCTGCTCCATCAGATAGGGATCAAAGCCATAGGACATGACCGATGCTGTGTTTGTCTGACCCTGGATAACAGGAAGCTGTGCTGCCATGACCTGTGTGGGAGTCAGCTGATTCTTGCCGCCGTAGGGCATCAGAACCGATGCAGCACCGATAGAAC
>JAFQVZ010000306.1 GCA_017407765.1 Clostridia bacterium
CACCGAGGCCGTAGGCATTGGCTTTGACAACGGCCATGATCTCGCTCGAGCCGATATCCCGGGTGATTCGTTTGTAATTCTCTTCGATGGCGTCCAGATCGATCTCGAGCCATGTGCGGCTGGTGTTGTATTCCATAATGGGGCCTCCCCGTTTTTTCTTTCATTTTATCACAGCCTGTGCAAAAGAAAAAGCCCGGATACGCACATCCGGGCTCTTCCCTTTCTTCTTTTGGGTGTTCTTCTTTTATGCCTTGGCGAAGTTTGCGCCAAAGGTCTTGCATTCCGTCTCATCGGGGGCGTAGTTGGCCATCAGGCCCTCGCCGCCGAACAGGTTGGCGCCGGCAGCGATCGCTTCATCCTGCCATGTGCGCATCCACGCACCGTCGCCCCAGCCGTAGGAACCGAACAGCGCCAGCTTCTTGCCCTTCAGCAGGCCCTTGACCGCCTGCCAGTAAGGTTCGAACTCGCTCTCTTCCAATACTTCGGCGCCCATGGCAGGGCAGCCCAGGGCCACCAGATCGGCCTGCTCGATATCGGCTGCCGATGCCGAACCAACCTCCAGCAGCCTGACCTCTGTGCCGGCTTCCTGTGCGCCGGCAGCAATATGCTCGGCCATAGCGGCAGTATTACCCGTTCCCGACCAGTAAACGATGGTCATATGCATAATAGTTTCCTCCTGTAATGTGTAAAATATCCGAAAGGCCGTGGCCTTTTTCCAACAGATCCGATAAAACCGCACGGCAGCGGTCGTAGAGGGCAAAGGTCTCTTCTGCCTGTTCCGTGCTGCCATACACCTTCCAATAGCCGCTCAGCTTGCTGTCTTTGCCGCCGTGGCGGATGAAACCATCCACATCCTCGGGCGGATAGCCCAGGAACAGGCCGATCTCGTGGGGGAAGCCCTGATGCAGGCCGACACGGTAGGTCAGATGGTCGAGCAGGGCGTCCAGGCTGCCCACTTCGGGATAACCGTTCTCCCGCAGGATCTTTTTCGCCATGGGATCGCGCAGGCTCTCTTCCAGCCATTCGGCCCGATAAAAGAGCATCAGGCTGCGCTGGCCGCAGGTACACAGCTCGCGTGAATCGATGCCATGGGCCGAAAACAGCTTGCGGCAATGCTCGATAAAGCTCTGCAGCGGGCCGAAAACAGCACTGCTGAACGCCACCATATTGGCAGGCTTGGCGCCCATAATGACCTGAGCACAGGTATCGACAACAACTTCTTCGGCAACCGATAATTTCATAGGCATCTCCTTCCAAGGTTAGCATAAGCTAACCACTTGTTTATAAGAAAGGCCTCTTAGGCCTTATAAACACAAGTTAGCATTTGCTAACTTGTAATTTGAAAATCAAGCCGTTTTTACGGCTTCTCTTAGGTTAGCATTCGCTAATCTCATCAGTAATATAGCATAAGCCACCAATTCTGTCAACATTTGTTTTCACAAAAAATCCCCCGCCTGTTGATCAGGCGGGGGAAGTTGGATTTACCACCAGAAGAGGCCTTCCGAGGTGCTTGCGCGCGTACCGGAAATATCGTCATTGCAAATGGTGACGATTTCCCTTGTTTCCTCGCACTGATAATCTGCCGAATCAGAGGAAATCGAGATCTGTACATACATATTTCCATACGGACCGTGGATCCGGCTGGGCAGATCAAATACCGTCTGGCCGAAGAAACCGCCCGAGGTCTCGCCGTCATCATCCTTCTTTCGGGATGATCCTGCCGAAGATCCGCCACCGGAACCGCTGCCGGTTTTATCGTACCACCGGGTATAGGCTATCGCAACCTGTCGGCCCTCCCATGTGCCGGTATGATCGGCAATCGAGGCAAAATGCTCGATCACATGCTGCGAAGCTTCGCTAAGATTGAAAAGCAAGCTACATATTTTTCCACATGCTCCAACATCGCTCTTCTCGGCCGCCGACCAATGCTGCCAAACGGCAAACTGCAGAATGGCGCCGCGAACAAGGTCCCATGCATAAAGATCCCGGTATTCTTTATACATCGCTTCCACACGCTCCTTTGCGCGCTCCATCCGGAAATCATAAGAATAAGAGCTTCCCACGCTTTCGTCAACCATATTTTGCCAATACCAGCTCGAAGCGTGTTTATGCATAGCCCTCTTATACTTTCCGGCAATTTCAATGGCCTCTTTCAGATTTTCCTGCCATGTACAGGGATCGTGGGCCGCATACCAATCGCGGATATTTTTATTTGTATCCATCAGCAAACAAGCAGTATCCGCTGGGGCGGATACTGCTTGTTGATTATGATCCTGATTTATTTATTTCTGCAGCTCGTCCAGATGGGGAGGAATGACGCTGCTGGTGAAGGCATACATCTCGTCGATGTTCTTCTTGCGCAGATC
>JAFQVZ010000307.1 GCA_017407765.1 Clostridia bacterium
ATACCCTCGGCGGTATAGCCGACTATTTCGGTTTCATAGATTTTATTTTTCTGCATAATATTACTTCCATTCGTTATTTGCAATGCCGTCCAGCTCTTCCCATGTCAGCAGGAAGGTGGGTGCGCCCGCCGCGAAGGGGGCAATGGCATAGGGCTGATAGATTATCTTAACGCCTTCGCCGGTCAGGATGAAGTCGTCGGGGTCGAGGTATTCGGCAAAGTCCTGAGTCTCGGTGGAGTAGAACATCTCGGCGCCGAGGCCGGCAAGGTCGGTCTCGCCCTTTTTCAGCTTATCTGTGATGATCTCCGCAACGGCTTTGGCCGGGTCGGAGGTGATATAGAGGTCCTCATGGGTTATGAGCTCGCCCTCCGAGTCGAAGTTCACGGGGATAAAGCCGTTGTTGCCGTGGGCGCCGCCGGTGTAGGACGACAGATGCATCTCCACCGAGAGGAGCTTTTCGGTGTTTACGATAATGTCCCAGCCGCTTGAGAGGCCATAGTGGGAATTGGGCCAGCCCTCTTCATAGGCAGTCAGCGCGTCGGGATAGATATTGTTCTCGCCGTCGGCGACCGCGTTATCAAGCAGCTCCTTCATATAGCTGTTTATCTTTTCGGCTCTCTCCCCACCCGAAAACTTGGGGAAACCGAGAATTGTGTCGAAAACAACAGTGCCGTCGTCTGCCGTGTATTCCCTGTCATGCTCGAAGGTTCCGTCGAGGGTCAGAGGCTGCCCCTCGGGCATCTCGGGTTCGTCGGGCTCCTGAGGTTCTTCATTTTCAGTGGTCTGCTGGGTGTCTTCCGCGGGGTTTCCCTCGTCTGCGGGAGGCTCTTCCTCATTCCTTCCGCAGGATGCCATAAGGGTCAGGCTCAGGGCAAGCATCAGCAGGATAGATATATATTTTTTCATGTTGTTTACCTTTCTGTGGTTGTTGGGATTATTTTTTATTATACCATAGCTTTGTCGGTCTTTACAATATTGGAGGGATTGGTGACTAACGGTGGGGCACCTTCTCCCATAGAGAGAGGCAAGAAATGCCTGACTATATCTTTATGTGAGATTCTTCGACAGCGCACTTCGTGCTTGCTCAGAATGACATTTTAGATTTTCGCCTGACTACATTGTCATCCTGAGTGGAGTGCGCAGCACGGAATCGAAGGATCTCACACAAAGATGCAGTCAAATGCCCAAACAAAAAAGCCACCCGGTTGGGTGGCTTTTTTTATTACAGTACTTTCGAAAGGAAGTCTTTGAGGCGGGGGTTTTCAGGCTTTGTGAAGAAGGTCTCGGGGTCGGTGTCGACCAGGATCCTGCCCTGATCCATAAAGATGACACGTGTGCCTACCTCGCGGGCAAAGCCCATCTCGTGGGTTACGACGACCATGGTCATGCCATGCTTGGCAAGGTCGCGCATAACTTCCAGAACCTCACCGACCATTTCGGGGTCGAGGGCCGATGTGGGCTCGTCAAACAGCATTACCTCGGGCTCCATGCACAGAGCACGGGCGATGGCGATACGCTGCTTCTGTCCGCCCGACAGCTGAGAGGGATAGTCATTGGCGCGGTCCTGAAGGCCTACGATGCCCAGCAGACGCATTGCGCGCTCTTCGGCGCTCTTCTGATCCTCGCCCTTGACCTTGATGGGAGCCAAAGTGAGGTTCTCGATTATGGTCTTGTGGGGGAAGAGGTTAAAGTGCTGGAATACCATGCCCATCTTCTGACGGTGGATGTTGATGTCGACCGACTTATCGGCCAGATCGACGCCGTCAAAGATGATCTCGCCCGATGTGGGGATCTCAAGCATATTGAGGGTGCGCAGCATGGTGGACTTACCGCTGCCCGAAGGGCCTACGATAACGACGACCTCGCCCTTGGAGATGTCAAGAGAGCAGTGGTCGAGGGCAACAGTCTTATTGCCGTCTTCAAAGCGCTTGTATACGTCTTTTACCTGAATGAGCTTATTTGTCTCCACGGCGCATCCTCCTTTCAAGTGCTTCTACCGCCTTGCCTGCGGGGAAGTTGATGCAGAAATAAATGGCAGCTGCCAGAATATAGGGCGAGAGGGGGATATATGTGGCGCCGACGGTGGTCTTTGTGCCCCACATAAGGTCCTGAACGCCGAGATAACCGATTACCGAGGTCTCCTTGACCATGGTTACCAGCTCGTTTGCGAGGGTGGGAATGATGTTCTTGATGGCCTGGGGCAGGACGATGTAGCGCATTGTCTGTGCCTGTGTCATGCCCAGCGAGCGTGCGGCCTCGGTCTGGCCCTTATCGACGGCGAGGATGCCGGCGCGGATGCTTTCGGCAACATAGGCCGAGCTGTTGAGGGCCAGGGCAACGACACCGGGGATGAAGATGGAGGTGTCGATAAAGCCGAACATCTTATAGGAGGGGAGTGTGATGACATTGAAGGGTCCGAAGTATACGATGAACAGCTGGACCAGCAGGGGGGTGGAGCGGAAAAGCTGGATATAGGCGCCCGAGATAGCCTTGAGGACCTTGTTCCTGGAAAGGCGCATAAGGGCCAGCAGCAGGGCGGGGATGACCGCCACCATAACGCTGACTACCGAGATGAGCAGCGTGCAGATAATGCCGTTTGTGAAATACGGCGCATATTCAGGGAGGAAGCTGAAGTCAGTCATCCTCTGCCAAAGATTCATAATGATTTCTCCTTTTTATGTTGTGATACGCTTTTGAGTTAAAAGCCCTCTTTGGGAAAGAGGGTGGCAGGCGAAGCCTGACGGGTGTTTGGCCTGCAGTCTTACGGCAGCACAAAGGTATCCGTCAGAACGGTGTTGCCAAACCTCAGTCGCCCTACGGGC
>JAFQVZ010000308.1 GCA_017407765.1 Clostridia bacterium
ACCTCACATAGCCTTCCGAAGTGGAACAAAGGATGTAGATATTCTCGGAAACCTGTGCCAGAATACGCCATTTGGGTTCTTTTCTGCTCTGGGGGTACTGGTTTGGAACCATAAACGCATCTGTGAGAGGATAGCATTTTCAATACACCTCGCCGCATAGGTGGCAAGACGTGTTCCTTTGTCGCTGCTATATGAACACACCGCCTTTATAAGGCCAAGCGTGCCGATGGATATCAGGTCGTCGTGATCCTCGCGAGAGGCGTAGTATTTTTTGACGATATGGGCTACAAGACGCAGGTTATGCTCTACCAGCTTGTTGCGCGCCTCGAGGTCGCCTTCTTTTGTTCGTCTTAGATATTCTTCTTCCTCCTCGCGGCTGAGTGGGCGGGGAAACGAACCGGTTATTGATGACACTTTAAGGATGAGCATGCTGCATTGCGACACCATTTCGCATATTGCGGGTAAAATCATGATAAACACTCCTTTCATCGGATTTATGGTATGCAAAGGCAGCTTGGCAGGTGCAAGTACAGCATGACTTTAATTATTAGACAAATAAATCGGGCGGTATTTATTCAAATTTATATAAAAAGTCGTTGAATAAATTTTTGATTAGTGCTTTACTATGTAGTTGGAAAAATTGAAAAAGAGGTGAAATAAATGTTTTTGGGTTTGCTGATCCTTTGGGTCATTTTTAACGGCAGGATCACCCTTGAGATACTGCTTGTTGGAGCGGCAGTTTCGGCTGCGCTGACATATATGTGGCGAAAGCTTTTTTCGGCATCGCATCATGTGGTCATCCCCGGCATCGAGATGCTGTGGAGATATGTCAGATATTTTTGTGCACTGGTGCTTGAAATGATAAACTCGAGCATCAGGGTCATGTATCTCATCCTTCATCCCGAAGAGGAGATAAAGCCTCAGCTTGTGACCTTCAGGACAAAGCTTAAGAAAGAAAACCACAAGGTCATTCTGGCTAACTCGATCACATTGACTCCCGGCACTATAACTGTCGGCCTTAAGGGCGACAAGATGCGTGTGCACGGACTTGACGCATCCTTGCTTGAGGGTATCGAAGACAGCGACATGGTCAGAAGGCTTGAGAAAATGGAAGGGGGAGCAATAGATGAATAATTATATGTATATATTCATGATCTCCTGCTGCGCTGTTCTGGGTGTAGCCATTATTTTTTGCATGGTGCGCGCTGTGCGCGGCCCGAGATTTACCGACAGAGTGGTGGCTGTCAACCTGATAGGCACAATCACGATCACGATACTGTCTATCCTCTCGGTAGGAATGGATGCCGACTATCTGGTGGATGTGTCCATTACCTATGCTCTGCTCAGCTTTATCGCCATCGTTGTTCTCACACGCCTTGTTATTATCAGGCGCAGAGGACAGATAGAGCTGGAAGCCGGCAAGGCTCCTGGAGAGATCAATGAAATGGAGGTAGGGCAGTAATGGCAAGAGATATAATCGGATCGGTCCTTATTCTTATGGGCGTGTGTGTTATGGTCATAGCCGTTGCAGGCACATTCCGTTTCAAATATGTTCTCAACCGTATGCATGCAGCCGCCCTCTGCGACACACTGGGTCTTATGCTGGTGCTTTCGGGCCTTATGGTGATTTCGGGATTTACAGCCCTTTCGGCAAAGTTTTTTGCCATAATCGTGTTTATCTGGCTCGCCAGCCCGGTAATGAGCCATCTTATCGCAAGGGCAGAGGTGCTTACCCATGCACATCTGTCGGAAGAATGTGAGGTGATAGATAATGACGATCGCATTTGAGATGCTGCTTATCCTTTCGCTTATCATCTGCGCAGTATCGGCGCTGATGTCCAGGCGCCTGCTGGTGGCGGTTGTTATCTATATGGCCTACAGCCTTATCATGACCATTATATGGGCGCTTCTTATGAGCCCCGATCTGGCCATTACCGAGGCAGCGGTAGGCGCAGGTGTTACGGGCATTTTGTTCCTTACAACACTTAAGAAGATCCATGCCCTCAAGGGCACAAAAGACGAATAAGGAGGGGTGACACATGAAAAAAGATATGTGGAAAAGGTTCTCGGCCTGGGTCAACGGCACGAGCGAAGAACGTGGCCCCCTCGAACTGCCCGATACGGCGGTTCATCATGAAAAAAAGAAGCTTTTCGAGCTGAGCGACGAGCAGAAGATCAGGCTGTTCAAGGCCGGATACTTAGCCGTTGCGGCGGTGGTATGCCTGGCGGTCGTCAGCGTGCTGCTTTACACGGTATTCCAGCTGCCTCTGTTCGGCGATCCCAACAACCCTGCGGTAAACGACGTTGTCGAGCGTTATGTTGAAAAGGGACTTGAGGAGACAGGCGCTGTCAATATGGTTGCCGGCATGATCATCGACTACCGTTCATTCGACAACTTCGTCGAGTCGTCGGTGCTGTTCCTTGCTGTCACCAGCGTAATGATGCTGCTTCTGCGTGACAAGAACAATATAAGCAGGGAAGAGGACATTCAGGAAGAGCATGAACGCATTATCGAAAAAGAGGCCAGCGACCTCATTCTCCAGAAGGTAGTTTCTATGGTCCTGCCCTGCATCATGCTGTTCGGTGTTTATGTTGTTCTCAACGGACACATCTCTCCGGGCGGCGGATTTTCGGGCGGCGCGGTCATGGGTGCCGGTCTGATCCTTTATGCATCGGCATTTGGCACCGACAAGGTGCGCGAGCTTTTCAACATGAAGACCTTCAAGACAGTTACATCGACTGCTCTGCTGTGCTATGCGGCCAGCAAGGCATATTCTTTCTATACCGGCGCCAACGGACTGCACACCGGCATCCCTCTGGGCACTCCGGGAGCTATTTTCAGCTCGGGACTTATCCTTGTCCTGGATATCTGTGTCGGTATGGTTGTCGCCTGCACGATGTACGGCTTTTATGTACTCTTTGCAAGGGGGGAGATCTGATGGACGGAATTATTGAAAAGGCAATATCGCTCAGGTTTGAGATCGCTGCCGTCATACTGTTCGGTATCGGATTCATCAACCTGCTGCTTCAGAGCAATCTTATTAAAAAGATCGTCGCATTCAATGTTATGGACTCGTCGGTATTTCTGTTCCTTGCCTCTCAGGGTTATATAGAGGGCAGAATGGCGCCCATCGTTACAAACGGAGTCACCGATGCGGCAAACTATGTAAACCCCATTCCCGCAGGCCTTGTTCTGACCGGCATCGTAGTTTCGGTCAGCGTTTCGGCCTTCTTTCTCGCGCTTGTCCAGAGGCTTTATAAGCACTATCACACCGTTGATTTCGACGAGATCATGATGCTTGCGAAAGAGAGGGTGGAATAATGCAGCCTATCTACTATAACATCCCCTTTGTGTGCATATTCATGTGCATGGTGGGCGGTATAACCATGCCTCTGCAGAAGAGCGGACGAACCGCCCTCAGAACGACTGTGGCAATCTGCCTCTCGGTTTCGCTGCTTTGCGGCATTCTCTGCGGCATACTGTGGAGCAGGGAAGAGAGCTTTGTATACCTCATGGGTCATTTCACGGCTCCCTGGGGCAACGAGCTCTATGTAGGCCCTCTCGAAGCCTTCCTCGGCGCGGTGTTTGCCCTTGTAATGGCTATGTCGCTGATTGGCGGCAGAAAGACCCTGATGGACGATATCCTGCCGGGAAAACAGCGCTTTTATTTCACTATGATGGCCATGATAATGGCATCGCTGCTGGCGCTCAGCTTTACAAACGACATTTTCACAGGCTACGTATTTATTGAGATAAGCACGCTGGCGGCCTGCGCCATCGTTATGGCAAGAGATACACACAAGACCATTGCGGCCACCATCAGATATCTGGTGCTGAGCCTGCTGGGTTCGGGTCTCTTCCTGATCGGCCTGGCCATGCTTTACTGTGTCACCGGCCACCTGCTGATGCC
>JAFQVZ010000309.1 GCA_017407765.1 Clostridia bacterium
ATGCTGTTGTGGCGGCACTGGTGCTGCCGGCAAAGGTAATCGACGAGATCCCCATTGGTCCTACGCCCGAGTATGATGAAGTGTATCATGATTTCAATAGGAGATTGGAACAGATGGCGCATGCTTCTGCCGATATGCTTAATGAAATGGGCTATAGATCGGCTGCATGGATCGGCGAGAAGACCACCTATGACGAAATGGCATTTAAAACCGAGCTGCCCTATAAGACAGTAGCCACACGCGCAGGAATTGGCTGGGTAGGTAAGTCTGACCTGCTGGTAACACCTCAGTTTGGTTCGGCAATTCGTCTTACAGTTACACTCACCGATGCGCCGATCGTGCCTTCCGAGCCTGTAACCGAGTCGAGATGCGGCACCTGCACAAAGTGTGTTGATGCCTGTCCCGGAAAGGCTATCAAAAATAACATCTGGTATCCCGGCATCGAGCGCTCGGAACTCGTTGATATCCCTTCATGCCGCAAGGCTGCGCGCGACCTTGCCGAAGTCACGTTGGGCTACCGCACCACGATGTGCGGCAGGTGTTTTGCTGCATGTCCCTACACACAGAATTATCTTAAGAAGATCAGAAACGAAAAATAAAAGGAGGAAGGCCTCATGAAGAAGATCGTCCTGCCCTATGGAAAGGGCACTATTGAAGCGCAGATACCTCTGAACAGATACAACGGTTCGCTTGTTTCAAAAATGACCGAATATGTCCCTCTTAAGGGTGAAGTCGAGCTGGTCAAGGAAGCGCTTGAGAATCCTATCGGAACAAAGAAGCTTTCCGAGCTGGCCGTCGGCAAGAAAAATATCGTTGTCATTGCAAGCGACCATACACGTCCGGTCCCCAGCAAGATCATTATGCCCCTTATGCTCGACGAGATAAGAAAGGGAAATCCCGATGCCGATATCACCATCCTGATCGCAACAGGTCTTCACCGTACCACGACCAAGGATGAGCTGGTTCAGAAGTTTGGTGAAGATATAGTTAAGGCCGAAAAGATAGTTATCCACGACTGCAGCGATCAGGATAATCTGGTCGATCTTGGCCTGCTTCCCTCGGGAGGAAGGCTTATCCTGAATAAGATGGCCGTTGAAGCCGATCTTTTGGTGGCGGAAGGCTTTATCGAGCCTCATTTCTTTGCGGGCTTCTCGGGCGGACGCAAGAGCGTTCTTCCCGGTGTAGCCAGCCACGAAACGGTTTGCTATAACCATAATGCCGAGTTCATTGCCCATCCTTTTGCAAGGACCGGTGTGCTCGAGAACAACCCCATCCATCGCGACATGATCTATGCCGCGAAGAAGGCGGGGCTTGCCTTTATATGCAACGTAGTTGTAAGTGCCGAGCATAAGGTGCTGTTTGCCGTTGCCGGCGACTGCGACGAGGCACATGCAAAGGGCTGTGAGTTCCTTTCCAGCTACTGCAAGGTCGATAAGATCCCGGCAGATATCGTTATCAGCACAAACGGCGGATATCCTCTTGACCAGAATATTTATCAGGCGGTAAAGGGCATGACTGCTGCCGAAGCCACAGTCAACGAGGGCGGCGTGATCATCATGGTGGCAAAATCCAACGACGGTCACGGTGCGCCTGTTTTCTACGAAACCTTCAGGAATGAGAAGGACGACGATAAGCTTATGGCCCAGTTTATGGCAACACCCAAGGATAAGACCATTCCCGACCAGTGGCAGTCGCAGATATTTGTCCGTGTTCTGCAGAGAGCAAAGGTCATCTATATCTCCGATGCTCCCGATAATGTGGTGGAAGATCTCCATCTGATCCCCGCCCATTCTATTGAAGAAGCCCTCTCCAAGGCTGATGAGATTCTCTCTCAGCGCGGCATAGAAAATGCCGGGATCACAGTTATTCCCGATGGCGTTGCGGTAATGGTTCTCTGATTTAAGGTGAAAGATATGAAAAAAGTTGTTTTGATCCCCGATTCTTTTAAGGGGACCCTCAGTTCGGCACAGATCTGCTCGATAGTAGGGGAGAAGGTAAACAAATACTTCCCCGAATGCGAAGTTGTTTCGATTCCTGTCGCCGATGGCGGAGAGGGCAGTGTAGACTGTTTTCTGACAGCTCTTGGCGGCGAAAAGATATGCGAAACGGTCAAAAATCCTTATTTTGAGGATATGACGTCCTTCTATGGCCTTATTGACGGCGGCAGAACCGCCGTTATCGAGATGGCTTCCTGCGCAGGCCTTCCCCTTGTTGAAGCCAGAAAGGATCCCAGAAAGACCACTACATACGGCGTAGGTCAGCTTATCCTTGCAGCGGCAGCAAGAGGCGTAAAAAAGATCATCGTAGGTCTGGGAGGAAGCTCGACAAATGATGGCGGATGCGGTGCTGCTGCGGCTGTTGGCATCAGATTCCTCAATAAGAAGGGCGAGGCTTTTATTCCCACTGGCGGCACGACACACGATATCGTTTCCATCGATTTTTCGGGCCGCAATAAGGCTCTTGAGGGTATAGAGATCGTGACTATGTGCGATATTGACAATCCTATGTATGGTCCCACGGGTGCATCTCATGTCTTCGGCCCTCAAAAGGGTGCCGATCCCGAGATGGTGCTTTTCCTTGACGAAGGAATCAAAAATCTCTGTGAAGTCATAGAGAAGGATAAGGGTGTAGATCTCAGCCGCGTGCCCGGAGGGGGTGCGGCAGGCGCTATGGGCGCAGGCATGATCGCTTTCTTTGATTCAAGGCTTCAGATGGGCATTCAGACGGTCCTTGATACCGTTGGTTTTGACGAGGTCATTCGCGATGCCGACATGATCATCACAGGCGAAGGCAAACTGGACTCGCAGAGCCTTCGCGGCAAGGTGGTCATCGGAGTTGCCGAGAGAGCCAAAAAGCAGGGAAAGACGGTCACGGTCATTGTAGGCGGTGCCGACGATGACAGCATCGAAGCGGCGTATGATGTTGGTGTTACAAGTGTGTTCACCATCAACCGTCTGCCTATGGATTTCTCCGAGAGCCGTCACCGCAGCGCTGAGAACCTGGCTTATACGGCCGATAACATAATGCGTCTTATCAAAAGCGTAAGCAGATAAAATATCAGATACAAAAGGGCAGGCTTTCGTGGCCTGCCCTTATTGTTTTTGATAAAAGACCGTGATATAATATAAATCAGCAAAAATGCTATTTTAATAAAACTTGGAGGATTTGATCATGGAATATCGTATTCTTGGCAAAACAGGCCTTAAGATCTCCCGTATGGGCTTCGGCGGCATTCCCATCCAGCGCATCGATGCAGAAGGCACAAAGCCTCTCATCAAGCAGCTTCTGGATGCAGGCGTAAACTATATCGACACAGCACGCGGCTATACAGTCAGCGAAGAGTATCTCGGCGGCGCTCTCGAGGGCATCCGCGACAAGTTCGTTCTGGCTACAAAGAGCATGGCACGCACAAAGGATGCTATGGCTGCTGATATCGACATCAGCCTTAACAACCTTCGCACAAACTATATCGATCTTTATCAGGTACATAATCCCAACGTTGCTCAGCTTGAGCAGGTTATTTCCGAGGGCGGTGCTCTTGAGGCTCTGCTCGAGGCTCGCGAGGCCGGTAAGATCGGCCATATCGGTCTGACAGCTCACTCGCTGGAAGTATTTGAAAAGGCTCTCGAGCTCGATTGGGTCGAGACGATCATGTTCCCCTACAATATCGTCGAGACACACGGCGAGGCTCTTATCAAGAAGGCTGCCGAGAAGAACATCGGCTTTATCGCTATGAAGCCTCTGGCCGGCGGTGCTCTTGAGAACGCAACACTGGCAATGCGCTTTATCGGCAGAAATGACGATGTAACAGTTGTTATCCCCGGCATGGCTGCTGCAAACGAGATCGAGGTCAACCTCGCAGCAATGGAGAACACAGCTCCCTTGACAGAGGAAGAGCAGGCTGCTATCGAACAGATCCGCAAGGAGCTGGGCACACAGTTCTGCCGCCGCTGCAACTACTGCGCTCCCTGCACAGTCGGCATTGCTATTCCCAACGTATTCCTCATGCAGGGCTATTACAACCGTTATGGCCTGCAGGATTGGGCTAAGGCTCGTTACGGCGCCATGGATGTCAAGGCTTCGGCATGTATCGAATGCGGCGTTTGTGAAACACGCTGTCCTTATGAACTGCCCATCCGCGAGATGCTCAAGAAGGCCGCTCAGGATTTCGGCGAATAATTTAAAGCTATCAAAGGCGGCCTGCAAATGCAGGCCGCTTTTTGTTAAGTGAACTCTGAAAGGAGAAGAACATGAACGTACATTTTCAGGAAAACTGGGAGAAAACCAGGTTTGAATCGGATCACATCCTTCATCTTAAAGGTCAGGAGATACCCTATCACACCGTCTGTGAAGATAACTTCTTTTATAACGACGACGGCAAAGCGGTCGCGACCATATATTCTTATTCCTATTTCAGAAGTGATGTTGAAGACAGCACATCGCGTCCGGTCATCTTTGCATATAACGGAGGCCCCGGTTCGGCAAGCCTTTGGATGCACCTTGGCTTTATTGGCCCTCGCCGTGTAAAGCTTGAAGACGAAATAAACGTATCGGCTGTGCCTCCCTTTGAACTGGAAGATAACCCCAACTGCCTGCTCGACATCTGCGACCTTGTAGTTGTTGATATGGTGGGAACCGGCCTTGGTCGTCTTTTTGACGAGGGCGCAAAAGAGAGCTTTTACGAGTGTGATGCCGACATCACCCAGCTTGCCCGTTTTATCGACGGATGGCTGACGAGATATGATCGCCGAAACAGCCCCGTTATCCTTGCAGGTGAAAGCTATGGCACAGGACGTTCGGCATGGCTTGTAAGCGAGCTTCTTGGCGGCGGCCCTGAGGATCAGGACACACTTGGCATTTCGGTAAGCGGCATACTGCTGCTTGGAACAGCTTTCTATGAAAGACGCGGTTATCAGCCCTATTCGGTTCTCAGCCTGCCTTCGCTGGCGGCTACACACTGGTATCACAAGCCTGAAGGAAAGCCCTCGCTGCGTGAGTTTGTAGATGAAACATATAAGTTCATTGCCGAAGAGTATGCTGCAGCAGCATATCTGGGCGATCATCTGCCCGAAGAGCGCAAGGAGGCGCTTATTGATCGACTGACATACCTGACGGGTCTCGATAAGGAATATCTAAGGCATAACTGGTGCAATATCAGCACTCAGGATTTTATGAAGCTTCTGCTTAATGACGAGCATAAGGTGGTCGGATTCTACGACAGCCGCTATGCATGGCCTCAGCTTTCGGGAATTGCCGATGCCAACGTTATTGCCGATGATGCCGCCATGGGACGCTATACGCCGGCGTATATGGCAGGTTTTGCAATGCTTCGAAAGGAAATGAACATCAATGTC
>JAFQVZ010000310.1 GCA_017407765.1 Clostridia bacterium
ATGGAGCTTTGCTTCCTCTCGGGCCTGCACGACAATATCTCCTTCTCGGTCAGCGCCGAGGGCATCGTTATCGCCGTCCTTTCGGGCGCTGAGCTCCGCGCACGTCTTAAGGAGACAATGGACTGCCCCACATTTGATGTAAAGTAAGCCGAAATACAAAAAATCCACCCCTCGGGGTGGATTTTTTTATGCTTGTCAGAAGAATGGCGTGAGATCCCGGGGTTTCGCTGTGCTTCGCTCAGGATGACAGGGCAGCCTGAATGCCCGGTAAGAAGGTATCACTTCTTATGGCTTGTCTTAACGCACACTGCCAGCATTGCCATCGAGAGGGCAAGGCCAAAGAGGGCAATTGCAAAGGTGGGCATGAAGGAACCGCTGAGGTCGTAGATATAGCCGTAGGCCGGCGAGGCCAGAGACGACGAGATGGTGCCCGCGATGCTCATGTAGGGATAGATGAGGGGATAATAGCGGGCGCCGAAGTTCTGGCGGATGATCTGAGGATAGCCGATGGTGCCGACGGCCTGCATGGGGCCGTAGATCAGGGCACAGGCGAGGGGATACCATGCCGGGCTGCCTTCAAGGAAGAAGAGACCCGCAAGGCCCAGGCCGCCCATGGTCATTACCATGGCAAGGGCGCGGTTGACACCGAAGCGATCGGTCAGCCAGCCGATGCCCAACTTGCCGATAAACTCGCCGGCAAGGCTTGCCGAGATCATTGATGCGCCCAGCGCCGCCGAGAAGCCGCAGGAGAGGGCAACATTCTGGAAATAGCCTGCGTGGCTGTTGGCAAAGGGCAGCATGAATACGAATACGAGGATCGAGATAAGGGCAGGCGAGCGCATATCTATGGAAACGGGAGCATCGCCCGTCTGCGAGGCATAGGCGCCGCCCTCTTCGTGGAGCTCTTCGCTGCCCCAAGCCCTCGCGCCCTTCTGTTCGGGATACATCGAGATGAAGCACCATATAAGGGGCAGGGTGAGCAGGATCAGCACGCCCATTCCGGCATAGGCGATGCGCCAGCCGAAACGCTCGATGACATAGTTTACGGTGGGGTTGGCAATGATGCCTACGAGGCTCGAGGTGCTCATGGTGATGCCCATGACGAGGCCGTTGTTTTTGATGAACCAGTTGTTGATGATGATGGTGATGGCCATAAAGGTGCCCATGCTTACGCCTGCGCCTACCAGCGCGCCGCCGGCATAGATGAACAAAAGATTCGTGCTCATCGAGAGCAGCAGGAAGGCGCCGCCGATGAGGATGGTGCCGACGGTCATCAGCTTGCGGATGTCGATGCGTCCGAAGGCGCGTCCGACCCAGGGGGCGAGGGCGGCATTGACGAGGTTGAGGACGATGCCGTAGAGGGACATCGAGCCGATGCCGACACCCAGGCTGTCGGCCACCGGGCGCATGAACACGCCGGTGCAGTTGGTGCCTATGCCGATGCCTCCTGCCATATAGAGGCAGCAGGCGGCCATGACCACCCAGGGGAAATATTTAGTGCGGAAAGCCGCTTTGTCCATAGTGTTTCTCCTTTTTCTTACGAATAATTTCGCAAGGGATAGGATATCACAGAAGGGCATATTTTTCAATGTGACAGGCGACGAAAAACCGCCCTGAAGGGCGGTTTTTTATTGGTGTTTTGCAGTTATTTGTTCGCAAAAGGATCTTCAGCGCCGAGCAGGATTCCTATCTCGTCAAAGTTTTTTAATCCCTGCATATTGTCGATAAGGCCGTTGTCATCAAACGAGAACCAAAGGTCAAAGGATGCCTCGCGCTCGTTATTTATCATAATAGTGATGGTCACCGTCTGGCG
>JAFQVZ010000311.1 GCA_017407765.1 Clostridia bacterium
CCGGGCGGCAATAACAATGGAGGAAATGCCGGCGGCAGTAATCCCGGCGGAAATCCCCCTCCGGCCAAGAAAGCCAAGCGCCCTGCCTTTAAGGATGCCCTTTTCTCCCACCCCTCCGGCCAGCAGCCCATACCTAAAAAAATCAAAACCTACAATCAGCTCTTCAGCATTCTCACCATTATTTTCACCGCTGCGGCGCTGTTTGGACTTATCGCATCAGGTGTTTCCGGTATAATTCCTTATATCTCCATAGCGTCCGTCATTGTATTTTATGCCCTGCTGTTCCGAAAGCTAAACGATGCCTGCTGCTACAAGGCCATGTTTGATGCCGGCTTTGTGCTCACTGGCTCAAAAAATAAATAGGAGATAACGCCCTATGTCTGACTATCCCAGTAATCTCTCCGAGGCTCTGCTTGCCATCTATAACGGCCCCGGGATCGAATATCTGCTGAGCGGCGACAAGCTGCCGGGCACCTTTTCCGATGTGGCCCCTTTTCTCACCGCCGAACGCAATCAGCTGGAGATCTTTATAAAGGTCTCGGGCCCCAAAAAGCTTATGGAGGCCTCCCTTAAAAACGACCTTGAGCCCACTGTGAAAAAGCTTGTCCGCGAGCTGAGCGAAAGCTATGGCATGGACCACGGCAAGGCCGAAGAGCTCTGCCGCACCTTTGCAGCCGCCCTCCGCGGCGAGGCTCCCTCTGATGCCAAGCCCGACCCCGAGGCAAAACTTCAGGCCGAGCCTAAAGTGACCGAGTCTGCACCTGAAAAGCCCAAAACTCCCCCTGCAGAAAAGAAACCAAAGAAAAAAGAACCTGCTCCTCTTCCCAAAAAGGAAAAATCGGCCAAGGGTCTCCCCCTGCCCATCATTCTGGGATGTGCCGCGGCTCTGGTATGCCTGGTCATCACCTGCATGTATTTCGTAAATCAGAACCGCCTGGGCAACTTCAATAGTGACCGTGTCGATTTCTCCTATCAGCAGAAAACAGCCACCCTCACCTCTTCCGACCGCACCGCTGATACGGGATCGCGAGCGTCTATAGCATCCGCCCTAAACATCATCGAGGATTGCCGCCTTACCGAAGAAAACTTCGACATAAACAACTACATAACCATTTCTGATAAGACCGAGTATACCTTTACGGCCGAGCTCGATTTCTCAGAGGCCGATATAGGCTCCGATGACCTGCGTATGTGCAGACTTGAGCTATACGACATGAACGACAGCTGCATTTTCTCCTATTCTTACGGGCATGACGGATATTTCTGCCTGAACGAGGATGTCCCCCAGTCGGATGCCGCCCATATCGACGAGCTTGGCCTGGTCAGAGTCACCCTTTCCCCCGGTACCTACCGTGTAAGGCTGTTCCCACTGGACCATGAACATATTCCTTTGCCCTGCACCGCCGACATTCTTATCGGCAGATGCCTCAAACATTCTTTCGACGGCATAAGTGCCGGCAACGACATCATCTATGCCGGCCAGAATCATCACTATGCCTTCACCGCTCCCATGAAGGGGAGGTATACCTTCTCGATAAATACCATGAGCGCCGCTGATATAAACACATATCTGGGCAGCTATCTGCTCGACGGAGCCGAAGACAAAACCCGAATGACCGTCGAGCTCAGAAGAGGCGAGACCCTGCAGTTCCTTGCCGGCGCCGACTATCCCTGCCACTATGATAT
The DNA here is from genome assembly GCA_017407765.1 of Clostridia bacterium. GTDB lineage: Bacteria > Bacillota > Clostridia > Oscillospirales > Butyricicoccaceae > RGIG1902. The sequence goes on from JAFQVZ010000311.1 coordinate 1,687, forward strand.
CTTCGTTTCATACAGCAAATAGGCATGAAAAAAGATCCGCTGAACCATATCAGCGGATCTTTCGTTTTGTTATAAGCTTTAGGCCTTCTGCTTTCTCTCAGCAAACCAGCCCTTGAGGAATGCCCATGTTTCGGCAAAGCTCTCGTTCTTTGTCTTCTTGACGTCAAAGCCCAGAAGCTTGCAGACGCGCTGCATTGTGGGGCCGCCGCAGATAACAGCGATAAATGTACCAACGCCGAACTCACCGCCGAGGATGACGCCGACTGTGAACGCGCAGGCCTCCATCAGCATACGGGTCCTGCCTACCGAGAAGGGCAGGCGGCGTGTCAGCGCCAGCATGAAGGAGTCGCGGGGACCCGAGCCCAGCTGAGCCGACAGATAGAGATACATGCCGATGCTGTTGATAAGGATGGCAACGAAGCACAGGGGGATCTGGATCCATATCTCCGAGATCTTGGGAATAAGGCCCAGCGCCGCATTGAGATTTACAAAAATATCGGTAAAGCGGCCGATAAGCAGAGCATTGAGGACGGTGCCGATGCCCAGCTTTTCTTTTGCCAGAATATCGATGATAATAATGATAATGCCGACGGTGGTGTTGGCCTGTCCGATGGTGATGCCGATCGTGGACGAAAGACCGTCATTAAGTACGTTCCAAGGATTGAGGCTGCCTATCTGCTTGGTCACCATGATGCTGAAACCGATGGTAGCAAGTCCGGCGATAAGCTTGACGAGCCTGAAAAGTCTCTCTTTCATTTCTATACCCCCATATAGTATTAATTTACCAACTTTGTTATTCTAACAAACTCGGCACAATTCGTCAATACCACCCCGTGAATATAAAACCGGGATTTGCACACCCATCTTGCAATTTCGGAAAAATATGATATAATGTTTAAGCTGATTTTGGTTTATTCAAGGTCATGCCGGGTTCGTTTGTGCAATATGCTTATAAACAGGCCAAAAATGATGTCCAAATTTCCAAATCCGCAGATTGACAAACTATCCGAAGCCGAGTAAGATAGTAATGTTCCTTGCCTGCACAAAGAGGCAGGCCAAATGTCCAGAAGGAGGTGCAATGAAAATGCCTAAAGTAACAGCTAACTACGAGACACTTTTCATCGTCAACGCCACAATCGGCGAGGAAGCAATTGCTTCTGTTGTTGAAAAGTTCACAACCCTCATCGCTCAGAACGGCGAGGTCACATCGGTCAACGAGTGGGGCAAGCGTCGCCTTGCTTATGCTATCGAAGATATGACAGAGGGTTACTATGTCCTCGTTGAGTTCAACAGCAAGCCTGAATTCCCTGCTGAGCTCGACCGTATCTACAACATCACTGAGGAAGTTATGCGTTCCATCATCATCGCTAAGTAAGGAGTGATCGAAATGCTTAACAAAGCTATTCTGATGGGCCGTCTGACAGCCGAACCCGAGCTGAGACGTACCCAGAACAACACTTCGGTAACATCCTTTTCCCTCGCAGTCAACCGTTCCTATGCCCGCCAGGGCGAGCAGGCTCAGACCGATTTTATCGATGTCGTAGCCTGGGGCACAACTGCCGAGTTCGTGACCAAGTGGTTCCACAAGGGAATGCTGGTCGCGGTTTCCGGTCGCATCCAGACCAGAAACTGGGAAGACAGAAATGGTAACAAGCGCAAGTCCACAGAGGTTGTGGCGGAGGAAGTTCACTTCGCCGAGCCCAAGCGGGAAACACAGCCGACATACAGAAATGATCCCGGCCCCTCTTCTCTCCCCTTTGATTTCAACAGTGGAGTAGACGAGTTCCGCGAGCTTTCTGATGACGACGGCGAGCTCCCGTTCTAATTCAAAATTATTAGAAGGAGGAAAACTCAAATGGAGACAAGAGAAAGAACAGAGCGCCCCGAGCGTTCCGAGCGTCCCAGAAATGACAGACGCCGCAGAAAGATCTGCCAGTTCTGCGCAGACAAGATGAAGACAATCGATTACAAAGATACATCCAAGCTCCGCAAGTATGTTTCTGACAGAGGCAAGATCCTGCCCCGCAGAATGACAGGCACATGCGCTGCTCATCAGCGTCAGCTGACAGAGGCTGTAAAGCGTGCTCGCCACGTAGCACTGCTCCCCTACACAGCTGAATAATCTTTTTATTCGTGCTAAAAGGCCATCCCACCCGGGATGGCCTTTTTTGTTATCTGTTTTCATTTTATCTCACAGCCGCCCCATTCGACCACGGTGAAACCCACTCTGTCAGATATGGGCAATTCCTGAGGTTCTATCGCGACCATGCTCGTAAGAGGTTTATATACCATAAATACCCTTAAGATATTATCAGGCTCGGGAGATATCTCAAGCTTCGCGCTCTCAGCATAGTTCTCCTGTTGGAAAGTGATCAGGTTATATCTGTTCCCTTGCATTCGCGGCAGCCAGTATACGATGAACTCGTTATATTCTCTTGCGGTCAGCCCCATATACGACAGCTTTTCTTTCAGGAACCCGGCTGTATCCTCACCCTTCACGCAGAAGCCGCGTGACATATCATATTCGGTGTTGCTCTCACCTTCCCAGAACAGATAGGAATATTCATTGCCTTTCGCGTCAAAAAGAGTGCCGTCGGGCATTGCGGTAACCTTCCATCCATCGTCATATTCGGGATAAGTGCAGGTGAGCGCTCCGGCATAATCCAGCCTCACCGTGACCTCAGTCTCCTGCTCCGGATACAGATAGATGACCGGCTTTTCCTCTTCGCCCGGTTCGCATCCGCAGAAAACCATCATCAGGGAAAATGTCAACATGATCGCAAAAACACGCTTCATAAATATCCCTCCATAAATACTTTTTTCAATATTTTATCATGTTATCTTAATGGGTAGTTTCGTTTTAATCCATTTCTGTTTTTTTTGCACAAGAAGATTTGGCGTATTTCACAATAAAATCCAGCTCATAATTCATATTCCTCCCTATGACTCGAAAAGGCATAGACAAATATCGGCAAAAGAAGTATAATGAATGTAAATGTGTGCTTTCTGCGCGAAAGCACACGGAAAACGTCGTTCTTCACAAGAGGAATGGCGCCTTTCCCTCTGTCCCGCGCCTTGTCGGGTAAATACTGACTTGAATTACAAATGCAAAGGAAAGATGACATGAAAACTGACAAGAAAACTCTGGCGCTTACAGCTGCCAAAGCCCGCCTCCATGCC
>JAFQVZ010000312.1 GCA_017407765.1 Clostridia bacterium
CCGCCGCCGATAAGGGCGATAGGCTTATTTCCTGCCATCTGAAGTCTCTTCATAAGGCAGAGTGCCATGAAGTGACCAACATGAAGGGAATCGGCCGTGGGGTCGAAGCCAATATAGAATGTGGCCTTGCCGTTATTGATCATTTCCTTGATCTCATCTTCGTTGGTGACCTGGGCAATAAGACCTCTTGCCACCAGTTCGTCATACAGGGTCATAATAAAATCCTCCGTTTATACGAAATAATTTTTATAGTAAATAAAAACGCCCCCTGCATTTTAGCAGAGGGCGATATAAAACCGCGGTACCACCTCAGTTTATCGCTTTGTATTGAAAGCGACCTTTTGGGAAAACCCACAGCTGTAACGGGCATACCCGTAGATGCCTAATCAGACCAACTTTTCAGCATTCCGCTCACGGATGTATTTCAAAATATGCTGTCATGCGCTTTCACCGGCCGCGCACTCTCTGAAGATCACCATAAATCTACTTCTTCCGATCATAGCGTTTAAAAATATTCAAACTACAAATATCATATTGCACCGAGGTCAGTTTGTCAAGTTTTTCTTATACTCACGTGCGATCGCGAGCATATCTGCTGCTCCCTCAAGGCTGGCTTTGGTTATATTCATACCGGAAGTAAGCCTCGAAAGTTCTTCAAGGCGTCCTTTCTCATCAAGGTTCTCAACCTTGGTATAGGTGCGCTCGTTTTCCTCACTCTTGGATATCCTGTAATGATGATCGGCAAGGCACGCGATCTGAGGCAAGTGTGTTATGCAAAGCACCTGGCGTCCTCCCGATATCTCATAGAGCTTTTGCCCTACCTTATTGGCCGCCCTTCCGCTGACGCCTGTATCGATCTCGTCGAAAATTGCTGTGCATACCGGCTCACCTGCCGAAAGGACCTTTTTAAGAGCAAGCATAATTCTGGAAAGCTCGCCGCCCGATGCGACCTTGCTGAGCGGTTTAAGGCTTTCACCTTTATTCGTAGACAGCAGAAACCTTACCGTATCAATGCCTTTTCTTGTAAACCTGACCCCCTTAGGGCTTTCCTGCGATATTATCTCAGCAGCCATCTTTGCCGAAGGCATATCAAGCTGAACCAGTTCTTCTCTGACAAGCTCTGAAAGGCGTTCAGATGCTTCGGTTCTTTTTTGCGTAAGCTGCTTGGCAAGAGAAAAAACATGACTCCTGCGCTTGCTGTATTGCTCTTTAAGCTCCTCGAGATTATCTTCGCTGTTAAGCAGCGCATCAAGCTCTGACTCAAACTCTTTGAGAAGTTTGGGAAGCATATCCGGCTCTGCCTTATGTTTTTCCGAAAGAGCTATCATTTCATCCAGCCTTTTTTCGGTATCAGACAGCTGCTCTGCCGAAAAATCGATCTTAAAGAAGGCCGAAGACAATTCCGATGAAAGGTCAGAAAGCAAAGCTTCGATATCTTTTGATATATTAAGCGCTCCCGGGACCTCATTTTCGATACCGGTGCATCCGGCAAGGATCTTTATGCTTTCGCTGACTTTGGTAAGAGCACCTTCATTATCGTCATCACCCGAAATAAGCTGCATCGCCGCGCTAAGGGTAGTTCCTACCTTCTCCGAACGCAGCAATGTCGACCTGAGTGTTAAAAGCGACTGATATTCGCCTTCAGCTACAGAGGCTTCACGCAGCTCGCTGACATAATCCGAAAGCTGAGCTATACGTTTCTCTTTCTCTGCATTGCTCAAAGACAAAGCTTTTATATTTCGGTTCAGCTGGAGCAGCGCATCATATTCTTCGGAAAAAACCTCCAGATCAGGCTGAAGCCCGGCAAAAACATCAAGATAATCAATATGAAGATTCTCATCCAAAAGGCTCTGCCCATCATGCTGACCATGGACATTGACAAGCATACCCGAAAGCTCGCGAAGCATCGAAAGCACAGCGGGCTTTCCGTTTATGCGGCATACATTGCGGCCGTCAAGATGCATCTCTCGCCTGATGAGCAGCGTGTCATCATGGCAGTCGAACCCCATTTCACGCGCCTTCTCTATTGCTTTATTGTTGACCCTGTCAAAATAAGCTGTAACAGATGCAGAGCTCATCCCTGTTCGGATAAGCTCTCTGCTGACGCGGAAACCAAGAATAGCGTTTATTGAATCGATAATGATGGATTTACCTGCACCCGTTTCACCCGAAAGGACGCTGAATCCATCTTCAAAATCTATATCCGCACGCTCGATAACCGCAATATTTTCAATTGAAAGCGACCTCAGCATAGATCACTTGATCATGTTGGAGGCCAGCTCGATAAACTGCGCTGCCTTCTCGTTATCCGGAAGAATGACGAGAATAGTATCATCGCCCGCAATTGTGCCTACAATATTATCTATCTTAAGCTGGTCAATAGCATAAGCCGCAGCATTGGCCATTCCGGTGATGGTTTTAATAACGACCAGATTCTGGGCCTGATCGATGCCGATGACACACTCTTTGAAAATAGTGCGCAGACGAGGAAGAAAACCGGCATCTTCGCTCTGAGAGGGCGCCGAATATTTATAGCCTCCGGAAAGAGAACTTACCTTGATAAGCCTGAGCTCCTTAATATCTCTTGAAATGGTTGCCTGAGTGGTATTGAAGCCCATCTCTATAAGTTTCTCCGAGAGCTCTTCCTGAGTCTTGATATCGTTCTGGGAGATTATCTGCATAATGGCCGACTGTCTTTTAAATTTCATAATTTATAACCTCTCACTTGATAACTTCTGATGTATTCTTTCATAAAATCCTATTCCCTTGAGTCGAATCAGCGAAAGATCATTATCCGATCTCCTGACCTCCACCCTTTCATCAGGACTAAGATTATGATTCTGATATCCGTCTATCGAAAGACGTGCTGTGTTATACTGCGGCGGAACCACAACTTCGATCACACGGTCATCCGATACAACAAACGATTTTATTCCCAGTGAATGCGGACAAACCGGTGTTACTGCCATGCATGCACTTGTAGGTTCAAGAATAGGCCCTCCTGCCGACAGCGAATATGCTGTGGAACCGGTTGGCGTGCATACGATAACTCCGTCGCCGGAGAATGTCATAACTTTTCGTCCGTTTACACTGACCCCAACCTTAACAATTTTTGACATATCAAACTTCATAAACGTGGCATCATTAAGGCCCGTTGCGGCAAATACCGTTTCATCGTCGGAAGAAATAACACGAACATCTATCATCATTCTCTTATCGATAGTATATTTACCTTCTTTTATGTATCGGACCATCTCAAGATCACGCATCTCGAGCTCTGAAAGGAAGCCCATAGTTCCCAGATTGATGCCAAGGACAGGTTTATTGCAGGAAGCTGCAAGTGATGCAACATGAAGGATAGTTCCGTCACCTCCTATAACCAATGTAAAATCACTGGAGCATATAGCCTGTTCAGCTGACATAAAATTGATTATAGGATATTCCTCCGCAAACATCTCGCGATAAGAATCCTCCATAAAAATGGAAAAGTTTTCTGCAAGGAGATAATCCAGTATCTCAAAAAGAGACTTAAACACATTATCTCTTGTAGGGTTCGGAAAAACAAACACTCTGTCCGTAAGTATCACCTACTTTATTGTCATACTGTGGGCTTCGGCAACAACAGCCGAAGGATCTATCGAAGGATCGTCCTCTGTCTGAGAAAGATAGAGCAAAAACTCGATGTTGCCCTCAGGCCCGCGGATCGGAGAAAAAGACAGGCCCTTAACACCAAACCCGATGCTTCTTGCAAAGGCAAGGATATTTTCTACTACTTCTGTGTGAACTGCAGGGTCACGGACAACACCTTTTTTGCCTACCTTATCTCTGCCCGCCTCAAACTGGGGCTTGATAAGAACGATCATCTCTCCGTTCTCCTTGAGAAGAGGCTTGGCTGCAGGAAGGACCAGCTTAAGCGATATGAACGAAGCATCGCATACCGCCATATCGAGGTCATCCTGAATATCGTCGCGAGTGACATATCTGACATTGGTTCTGTCCATTACAACAACTTTAGGACTGCTCTGAAGGCTCCAGGCAAGCTGACCGTATCCGACATCAACAGCATACACCTTTTCGGCACCTCGCTGAAGAAGACAGTCGGTGAATCCGCCGGTAGATGCTCCTATATCCATTATGATCATGCCCGATGGATCTACATTAAAACAATCAAGTGCCTTCTCGAGTTTAAGGCCTCCGCGGCTGACATATTTAAGCTTTTTGCCGCGGATTTCTATGTTTACATCGGTGGGATAAGCATGTCCGGCGCTTTCGGCCTTTTCGTCATTTACATATACGATTCCGCTCATAATAAGAGCTTTGGCTCTTTCCCGGCTCTGTTCGAGCCCCTTTTCAACGAGCAGAACATCAAGTCTTTTCTTTTCAATCATTCTAAAATCTCCCTGGTTTTAGCGGCAATAGCCTCTGCATCCAACTTATATACTTTATAAAGCTCGTCAACTTTGCCATGGGGTATGAATCTGCTCCCGAGGTTAACAAGGCCAAATCTGACATTCAGCCTATTCTGAAGGAAAACAGCTGCTATGCGATTTCCAAGGCAGCCACCCGAAACACTGTCTTCAGCCATAACAAAGGCACCTGTCTTTTTTACAGAAGCTAAAAGAGGAACGATGTCATAAGACGACAGTTCATTGATTTTAATTATCTCTGCTGAAACACCTTGCTTTTCAAGGACGTCCGCAGCCTCAAGCAGATTATTAATCATTATTCCATATCCGGCCAGCGTTACATCTTTTCCCTCACGAATAACCGCTATACTTTTTTCAAAAGTGTTATCCTTGAACCTGAGCTGTCCGCCGCGCGGGAATCTGACTGCTGCCGGGCCCTTTTCATAATAAAGAGCCTGCTTTGCCGCAGAGCGCAGCTCGTCAAAAGACGATGGTGCAAACACCTTCATTCCCGGAACCGTAAGCAAATACGGAACGTCAAATACACCCTGATGTGTCTCTCCATCCGCGCCTACAAGTCCGGCACGATCGACGGCGAAAACCACATGATTGCCGGCAATCGCGACATCATGGATCAGCTGATCATATCCTCTCTGCAGGAAGGAAGAATATACAGCGAACACCGGCTTGCTTCCCTGACATGCCAAACCCGAAGCCATAGCTACGGCGTGTTCTTCGTCAATATCTACATCAAAGAACCGGCTGGGATACCTTGAAGAAAACTCACCAAGGCCCGTGCCATCTTCCATGGCAGCCGTTACTGCACAAATTCTGTCATCTTTTTCTGCCAGATCGCAAAGAACCGAACCAAACACCGACGAAAAACTTTCGCCTGCAGGAGGTGCTTTTCCAGTCAGCTTGTCAAACGGAGTGACTCCGTGATAATCCCATGGGTTGGCCTCTGCGGGATGATACCCTTTGCCCTTTGTAGTCTTAAAATGGACAACTACAGGGCCATTGTATGCTTTTGCATCCTCAAGAACGGCACATACCGTTGCCATATCGTTGCCGTCTGCGGGTCCCAGATATCTGAAACCGAACATTTCAAATATACTTTCCTTAAGGATGCGTTTTCTGATATGGGCCTTTATATTGGACACAAAATCGATCAGCTTCATTCCGTTTGGAAAATGCGAAAGGACCGCCTTTGTCTTTGTCTTGAGCCTGAGATACTTAGGCTTCGAACGCATCGTCGAGAGCCTTTTGGAAATGGCACCAACGTTCTTACCGATCGACATCTCGTTATCATTGAATATAACGATCATCTTTTCTCCCGATTGCCCCGCATCATTCAGCGCCTCATAAGCCATGCCGCCCGTAAGCGCACCATCTCCTATGATGCAAACCACTTCATTGTGTCTGCCCTCAAGAGTTCGTGCTCTTGCCATTCCAAGAGCAGCCGACACCGAGTTAGAGGCATGACCGGTTACAAAACAATCATATGGGCTCTCATCCGGCCTCTGAAATCCGCTCATACCATTGAGTTTTCTCAATGTTCCAAAACGGTCTTTTCGGCCGGTAAGGATCTTATGGACATAGGCCTGATGACCAACATCAAAGATCACATTATCTATAGGGCAGTTGAAAACGCGGTGAACTCCCACGCTTATTTCAACCGCGCCAAGATTAGAGGCCAGATGGCCTCCGGTTTTAGAAATACTGTCCACCAAAAAGTCGCGTATCTCGGCACAGAGTGCATCCAGCTCTGGCTGAGACAGAGCTTTTACATCAGCGGGATAATTGACCTTTGACAGGACGGGATAACTCTTCATATTTTACACCCTCATTTTATCGGCTTTGTCAAATTAAATGACTAAGCAATAACTAATAGTGTATATTATATATATTATTATACTAAAACAGCAAAACAAATCAATATGTTCTGTTGATAAGCCATAGGGCGATCTCCGAAAGAACAGCTTTGCCCTCTTCGCCAAATACAGACGCAGACTCCAACGCTTTATCGGTCAGTTCTTTTACCAACTGTTCGCACTTTTCGAGGCCATATACAGAAGCATACGTATTTTTATTATTCTCTGCATCGCTTCCCATGGGCTTTCCCACCTGTTCGGAGCTGCCCACAAGGTCGAGCATATCATCGCGGATCTGGAACGCAAGACCAACAGCCATGCCAAAATTATAAGCTGCCTCGGCCTTTTCGAGCGAAGCACCGGCCAGACAGCATCCGCTCTTGCATGAACCGGCGATCAGTGCTCCGGTTTTCAGCGAAACCATCTTTTCAAGTTCTTCGGCTGTGCACTGTCGGTTTTCAAGAGCCAGATCAATGACCTGACCGCCAACCATTCCGTATACTCCCGATGCCGTGCCCATAACATTGGCCGCAGCCAATTGGTCAAGCGGCTTTATCCCTTCCATAGGAGAGGTAAACACCTCAAACGCCCTGTTCAGGAGCGCATCGCCGGCAAGCACAGCAGTCGAATAGCCATAAACCTTATGGTTTGAGAGCTTGCCGCGGCGATAATCGGAATCATCCATACAGGGAAGATCGTCATGAATAAGAGAATACGACTGTATCATTTCAATGCCTGCAGCAAACGAAAGAGCATCCTCCGCTTTGCCTCCGCAAAGTTCAAAAAAGGTCATGCAGAAAAAGGGACGCAATCTTTTTCCGCCCTCCAGCAGACTATATCTGCAGGCTTCAAAAATTTCACTCTGAAGGCATTCTTCTTTTGGCATAAGACGCTCAAGCTCTTTTTCGAGCATCTCTGCATATATCTTAAGTTTTACGGGTGCAGATGACATAACTATGCCTCCTCGTCGAATGGAACCTCAGAGGGCCCCTCCTCTGTTCGCACAAGAAGCGATACCTTCTGTTCTGCTTTATCCAAAGCCGAACCGCACTTTTTGATAAGCGCTGTGCCCTCTTCGAAAAGCTCGAGGCTCTGATCAAGAGGAGCGTCGCCTTTTTCAAGAAGGGAGACTATTTCTTCAAGACGCTTCATTGCATCTTCAAAAACAAACTTCTTCGGCATTATAATTTCTCCTTTTTATTGGAAAATGTCTCGTCTACGGTGCAGATGCCATAACCGTCGGCAAGTGTTATCTTTATATTTTCACCTTTTTCAAGATCATTAACCGATTTAATAACACCTTTATTTCCGGAAACCATGGAATATCCTCGCGAAAGAACTTTAAGCGGGCTGAGGGCATCCAGAGATGCTGCCGCCCTAAGAAATCTTCGTCTTGAGCGCTCCAGCCTCTGTCTTTGAGCCGAAGCAATACGCTGCTCAATAAGCGCCAGATGCATATGACGCTCGTTGAAGTATTCATAAGGGCTCGACATTACAGGCTTTTCACTTATCGCTTTAAGCCGATGACGGAAAAATGATATCTTTTCTTTCTGATAGCGTTCAAGAGTGAAATATATGCTGCGCAGCAAAGCACGAAGCTCAGAACTGTCGCAGACAGCGATCTCTGCAGCATTGGATGGAGTGGCTGCTCTTCTGTCGGCCACATAGTCGGAAATCGTTATATCCGGTTCGTGGCCAACAGCAGAGATAACAGGTATCCTGCTGTTGTAAATAGCCTTTGCAACTATCTCTTCATTAAATGCCCAAAGGTCTTCAAGCGATCCGCCGCCCCTGCCTGTGATTATGACACTGGCAAGGTCATACTTGTTTACATAATCTATCATGGCCGCTATCTCTTCCGCAGCGCCGTCTCCCTGAACTTTTACAGGACAGACGATCACATCGCAGATAGGATATCTGTGTCTGAGTATACGGATCATATCCCTTACTGCAGCACCGGTGGGCGATGTTACAAGTGCTATCTTTTCGGGATATTTGGGCAGCCCCTTTTTTACCGACTGGTCAAAATATCCCCCTTTGAACAGCTTCTCTTTAAGCTGTTCAAAAGCCATATACAGAGAACCTACTCCGTCAGGCTGCATTGCAGATACATATATCTGATACTGTCCACTCTTAGGGTACACGCTTACTCGTCCTAAAATCAGGACTTTCATTCCGCTTTCAGGGCTGAAGCGAAGCCTTAATGCATCATTTCTGAACATGACTGCGGAAATGACCGAATCGTTATCCTTAAGAGTAAAGTACAGATGACCCGATGAGTGTCTTTTAAAGTTGGAAATCTCACCTGTCACACAAACAGACGAAAGAACTCTGTCGTTTGAGAAAATATTTTTTATATATTCATTAAGTTGTGTAACTGTTATTGCTTTTTGCGTCATTCGAGTCCACTCCAGGCTGTTTTATATACAGAAAACAGGGCTTCATAATAATCACGAAGCCCTTGAAAATTTCTGTACCGGATGCTTTAAAGCATCTCTTTCTCTACGAATGCACCGAGAACGCCGTTTATAAAACCGGCAGCCTCTTCAGAATCATACTTTTTTGCAAGCTCAAGACCTTCGTTGACCGATGCACCTACAGGTATCTGCATATAAAGCATTTCATACATACAAAGTCTCAGAATGCACTTGGTAAGTCTCGACATTCTGGCAATACTCCAGCCTACCGAATACTTCTCGATATACATATCAAGTTCGGGCATATGCTCGGTAATACCCTTAAATGCCGAATGGATATATCCATCCTGCGCCTCAGACGGGGCTACTTTATAAAGCTCATGCTCATCGGAAAAAAGATCGAAATTGTGAGCAAGACTGCTGTCAAGCACGCTGTCAGCGGTGCCGTTCACAAAGTCGTTTGTAAAAAGCATATGTAAAACAAGTTCTCTAGCTAACCTTCTGCTCATGTCAAACCTCCAGAAACTATAGTACTTTGTATTATACACTATTTTGTATAAAAAATAAACCCCTGCATAGAGGGGTTTATAACAAAAGTTATTCTACTGTCTGGGAAAACTTACACCGGCAACAAAAACATCCACCGAAATCACCTTGAGAGAGGCACAGTCCTCAACAGCCGTCTTGATCTGCTCCTGGATCTGAGCCGCCCTTTCTGTTATTGCACTGCCAAGAGCAACAGTTACATATACTCTGATGCGGCAGCTGTCATCACTATCTCCCCCGGCAATAAGAATGCCCTTATTGGCCGACCACACTTCAGCATCATATGCTTCCGGGATCGAAGCCTCGCTTACATCCTCATTTTCACGAAAGACATTTCTGACAAGGGAAACGACCGCATCCTGCGATATTTTCAAAATACCATCGTCACAGGGAACCGAAAAATATATCTTGCCTACCATATTTATCACTCCTTATTACAGATATTTTAATCCATATAAAGAGTTATATCAAGCATTTTATTCAGTCTCGATTATTTTGATCTCGGATGCAGCTGCTCCTGTCTCTTCCATAACTATCTCGGTTATACGCGCAATGTCGGCATCCTGAAGCCCATTTTCGGTCTTTGAAACAATTACATTTACACC
>JAFQVZ010000313.1 GCA_017407765.1 Clostridia bacterium
AAAAGAAAAGCGACATGACCGAAATCATGCCGCGATATTATCTTTATTTCTTTACCATGGGGATATCATACTCGGTGAGGAACCACTCGCTGCCGATCTTGGCGAGGCGGGCAATTGCCGCATATTCGGCTGTTCCCGCAGGGCCCTCGAATGTGACCGTGAAGTTGACATCCATCAGCGAGGTCGCGTCGTATGCCTCGGCAGCCGCCTTGAGGGCCGTGCCCGAGCAGGCTGTTTCCTTGTCGGTCTTAACCGAGATGGTGAAATCGTCGCCCACTTCCTGAACCTTCTCGAACTGCATCTGCTGCATAATAGCGATCGATGTGCCGTAGTAGGTGTAGTTGTCGTAGCAGGCCTGCTGGATATCCTCGATGAGATATGTCTTCATATCAACGATCTTTGTGTTGCAGTAAAGGGCGGTCAGATAACCCTCGAGGGTCTTGGCAGGTGTGCCGCGCTCGCCCATCATAGGAACTGCAATGACACCGATGATAACGGCCAGCACCAGCGCCGCACCTGCAAAGAGCAGCTTTTTGTTAAAAGGCTTCTTAGCCGGCTCGGCCTCTATTTTATTATTCTTTTTTGAAGTATTGCTCATATCAGTCTTCTCCCATGAAGTTATTGATCACACAAGCGCCCAAAGCGATGACCTCTTCGGCGCTCTGTGCCGCTTCGGCAAGGCTGCCTCCGCGTCCGTGGCCGTAAAGCTTGAGCTTAGGCTCTGTGCCTGAGGGTCTGACCCATAATATACCACATTCAAGGTCTATTCTCAAGGTATTTATGTCACAAAAATGCTCGGCCGACAGTATTTTAAACGCCTTCTTTTCATCTGTACTCATTTTCAGCAGCATTTCGGCAGTTTTTGTGAAAATATCCAGCGGACTTCGGCTGCCTGTCATGAAGTTATAATTGCGCTCGTCAAAATATCCGCATTCCTCCATGAGCTCGCACCAGCGCCCGGCCATGCTGCCTCCGCTTTCCATTAGGGCCTCATATGCCGACATAGCGGTGAGAGCCGCCGTGATGCCGTCCTTATCCCATGTTGCGCCCTCCACCATATATCCGAAGGCCTCTTCATAGGAGAGCAGCGCTCTTATGCCCTGCGCTTCAAGCTCGGCTCGCTTGTCGGCAATATTTTTAAAGCCGGTGGGGGTCAGGTGCACCTCTGCTCCGCGTTTTTCGGCAAGGGCCTGAGGCAGCATTCCGCTGACATAGGTGGTGACCAGCGCCCTTCTGCCGACGGCATTTTCTTTTTTCTTCAGCATATAGTCGAGCATAAGGGCCGCCATGCGGTTGGGGTTGACGTGAACAAATCCCTCCGATGTCCTTACTGCGGCCCCCATACGGTCGCCGTCGGGGTCGAGAGCCACCACCATATCGGCGCCCTTGCACTCGGCCTGAGCTATCGCCATGGCCATAGACGCAGGATCCTCGGGGTTGGGCGAGAGAACGGTGGGGAATCTGCCGTCGGGCACAAACTGGCCCTCGACAACGCTTATTTCAAAGCCGCAGGCTGCGGCACATTTCTTCATCAGCTCGCCCGAAACTCCGTGGAGAGGGGTGAATACTGCCCTCAGCCTTCCCTTTGATCTGTAGCTGTCGGCACATCCTCTGATATACGCCTCCTCCAGCCCGGGCGATGCAGCCATAAGGCTGAACTCGCGGGGAATATCAAATGGCAGCGGCATAGCGTGGGCAACAGCCTCGATATCGCGCGCCTCGCTGTCCGACAAAAGAACGCCGTCGTGCCCGAATATCTTGACTCCGCTGTAGTCGGCAGTATTATGGCTGGAGGTGAGGTTTATGCCTCCGTCAAAGCCGCCGTGCCTGACCGAAAATGACAGCAGGGGCGAAGAGGCATATCCGTCCTCGCTGAACACCCATGCCTCGATGCCCTCTCTGTTAAGGCAGGCCGCCGACATATAGAGAAAGTCAAGGCCGCCGATGCGGCTG
>JAFQVZ010000314.1 GCA_017407765.1 Clostridia bacterium
CGGCGGCGATGACGTCTGCGCCGCAATAAACAGTTATTTCTTAGTATGCGATACCAAAGACGACCATCTTCTTCGCAGGCTTGCCGCAGCAGGCGCATTTCCCCACAAAATCTTCGAGTTTGCGTGGACCCCTTTTGATTTCATAGATTTACGGCAAATGAATTGCCGCAAATCGTGCGCCGCCATTCTTCCGGCGGCGATGACGTCTGCGCCGCAATAAACAGTTATTTCTTAGTATGCGATACCAAAGACGACCATCTTCTTCGCAGGCTTGCCGCAGCAGGCGCAGACGTCGCTGATGTGCTCCTGCTCGAAGGGCATGCAGCGCGAAGGCATGCCGGTCTTCTCCTTGATCTCGAGCTCGCAGCTCTCCTCGCCGCACCACATAGCCTTAACAAACTTGGGCTTGTCGGCGATGGCAGCCTTCATCTCGTCGAGATTTGTTGCTGTAACGATGTTGCTGTCGAGGTTGTCCTTAGCCTTCTTATAGATAGCCTGAGCAAATGCCTCGAGCATCTCGGGAATAGCTGTGTTAAGCTGGTCGAGATCGACAAATGTCTTCTCGCGGTTATCGCGGCGTACGAGGACGCAGCTGTTCTTCTCGATATCTCTGGGGCCGATCTCGAGACGTACGGGAACACCCTTCATCTCATACTCGGCATACTTCCAGCCGGGGCTCTGATCGGAATCATCCAGCTTTACGCGGATGCCGGCAGCCTTGAGCTGAGCTGCGATCTCGCGGGCCTTGTCGAGAACGCCGGGCTTATGCATTGCAACGGGAACGATAACGACCTGAATGGGCGCTACTGCGGGAGGCAGAACGAGGCCCGAATTGTCGCCGTGTGTCATGATGATACCGCCGATCAGACGTGTGGAGATACCCCACGATGTCTGCCAGGGGAAAGACAGCTTGTTGTTCTTGTCGGCAAACTGAACGCCGAATGCGCGGGAGAAACCGTCGCCGAAGAAGTGGGATGTGCCGCTCTGCAGAGCCTTACCGTCATGCATCATGGCCTCGATTGTGTATGTATCAAGGGCGCCTGCAAACTTCTCCTTGTCGGTCTTGCGGCCCTTGATTACAGGCATGCAGAGATAGTCGCGGCAAAGTGTCTCGTAAGCATCGAGCTGCTGAAGTGTCTCAGCCTCGGCCTCTTCCTTTGTAGCATGGATGGTGTGACCCTCCTGCCACCAGAACTCGCGTGTGCGGAGGAAGGGACGTGTTGTCTTTTCCCATCTTACAACGCTGCACCACTGGTTATACAGCTTGGGCAGGTCTCTCCAGGACTGGACAATGTGTGCGAAATGGTCGCAGAACAGTGTCTCGGATGTAGGACGGACGCAGAGGCGCTCTTCGAGCTTCTCGCTGCCGCCGTGTGTGACCCATGCAACTTCGGGAGCAAAACCTTCAACATGGTCCTTCTCCTTCTGAAGCAGGGATTCGGGGATAAACATAGGCATAGCCACGTTCTCGTGACCTGTTTCCTTGATCATGCCATCAAAAATACGCTGGATATTCTCCCAGATAGCATAGCCGTAAGGTCTGAGGATCGTGCAGCCCTTAACGCTGGAATAATCGACCAGCTCAGCCTTCTTGACGATATCGGTGTACCACTGAGCGAAATCGTCCTCCATAGAGGTGATCGCCGACACCAGCTTCTTGTCGTCAGCCATAGTGTTTTACCTCACTTATCTTAAAAATAGAATTGATATAATAGTCAAATAGGCGGCATTATAAAATGCCGCCTATAAGTTCACTTGATTAGAATATTGCCAGAACCGCTGTCAGCAGCAGGAATGCGCCGGCCGAATACTGTGTGACCTTCTCGAGCTTAGCGTCCATGGAACGAGCCATGTTCTTGCCGAAGAATGTCTCTGCAGCGCCTGCGGACTCGCCCATACGGCCCTTGCCCGACTGCATCAGTACAGAACCGATGAGAGCGATGCAAACGACAACGTGAACGACAGTAATGACCAATCTTAATGTCTCACCCATGAGATAACCTCCGTTTATATGCGTGCATATACTTGCAAAATCAGCAACATATATTCTAGCACATAAACTTTCCTTTGGCAAGGATAATTTTATGTAAAGGGCCTATCTTAAAACCAAAAACGCAGCCTCCGGAGGTTTTCCGGAGGCTGCAGCCGTTTATTTATAAGATTTTCTTATTTCTTAACAGGCTTTACATACTTTTCGAACCACTCGCAGATCTCTGTAAGACGTGTGATGCGGTTCTTGGGCTTGCCGCTTCTCGACAGCTCGTGGTTCTCGCCGTGGAACAGGACGACCTTAGAATCGACGCCGTTCAGCTTGAGAGCCGAGAACATCTGCAGAGCATCCGACATCCAGCAGCGATAGTCTTCGTCCGACTGGATAAAGAGTGTGGGTGTCTTTGCCAGATGGCCGTTCTTGAGGGGAGAATGCTGCCATACCTTCTCAAAGTCATGCCAGGGATCGGTATCCAGCTGAGCCATGTTGTGGTTATAGCCGATATCGGTGGTCAGCGACTTTGTCAGATAGTTGGAGATAGAGCGCTGAGAAGCAGCCGCTGCGTAACGGTCGGTGTGGCCGATCATCCAGTTGCACATGAATCCGCCGTAAGAGCCGCCGCAGATACCGACGCGCTTCTCGTCGATGTCGGGATATCTCTTAAGTGTCTCATCGGTGAAATCCATGAAGTCGTTGAAGTCGATGCCGCCGAGGTTGCCTGTCATGTTGGCAAACTCAGAGCCGCGGCCGTCGGAACCTCTGGGATTTGTCCAGAATACGAAATAGCCCATGTTTGCAAGGATCTGCATCTCGTGGTGGAATACATCACCAAAGATGCCCTTGGGGCCGCCGTGCATCTCGAGGATAGCGGGATACTTCTTGCCGGGCTTATAGCCGAGGGGCTTGAGGACCCAACCGTCCAGCTCGACGCCGTCGCGGTCGAGGAATGTGAAATACTCGGGATCGATGACCGAGTGAGTATCGCGGTATTCCTTATTGAAGGTGGTTACGCGCTTCTCTTCCTTGGTCTCGAGGTCGTATGTATAGAGCTCGACGAGATCGCGGTCGCGCATTGCGGTCATAAGGACCTTGCCGTTTGCGATGTCGAATGCATTGATCGAGCCGTTTGTATCGATGACTGTCTCGAGCTCGCCGTTGTCCTTGAGGACTACCAGATGGCTGTGGCCCCATACCGACTTTGTCATATAGAGCTTGCCGTCATAGAACTTCTTGTTTGCGCCGCCGCCCATGTTGCAGTCGGTGCCAACAGCGCCGCCGGCCTCGGCATCTGCCCATACTTCCATCTTGGACCACTCGCCTGTGGCAACATCGAGTGTGCAGAAATAGGAGTTCTTGCCGTTGAAGGCCATATCGTTGATTGTAAAGAAGGCCTTGTCGTTGCCCATGAATGCCAGGCTGCCGACAGCATACTTATCCTGCTTTACGATGGTCTTTGTCTTGCCTGTTTCTACATCATAGAGGAACAGCGCGCCCTCGCGGATCGACATATCCTCGTATGTTGTGCCGGTGAAAAGGACCTTGCTCTTGTCGGGAGATACAACAGCACCTGCAACCTGTGTATACTTCTTGGAGACCTGCTTCATCTTGCCGGTCTTGCTGTCGAAGATGACCAGTGTGTTGCGCAGCTTGTTTCTTACGCCCTGGCCGTTGAACCAGAAGTAGATTTCGTCAAAGACCAGCAGGTCGCGGCCGTCGAGTGCCTCGTCGTCGGCCTTCTGCTCCTTGCCTTCAACGTGCTTGATGATGGCTGCAAGATACTTGCCGTCGCCCATCGGCTCGATGGAAACGACTCTCTCGGGAATGGAGAAGAAGGGCTCGGCCTCGCCGCCTGTCAGCGACAGCTTGAAATAATCGGTCTTGGGGCCCTTGCCCTTGTTGCGTGTGGAAACAAAGAGGATGGTCTCGTCGTCCAGCCACTTTGCGCCCTTTTCCTCGCCGCCGAAGGTCAGCTGTCTTGTCTCACCGCTTTCAACATCCAGCAGCCAGATATAGGACTTATAGCCATTCTTCTTCTCGCAGGCATTGTGCTTGGCGAACAGAGCCAGCTTGCCGTTGGGGGAATAGCATACGTCCGAAAGGAAGTTAAACTCGTACAGATCCTGGTATGTTACTTTTTTCATTTTACAAGCTCCGATCTTTTATAGAGTGTATGTGGAAAGATTTTATTTCTTGAGATACTTATCGAACCAGCCGCAGATCTCGGTGAGGCGCGAAATGCGGTTTTCGGGCCTGCCGCCGCGCGACAGCTCGTGGTTCTCGCCGTGGAACATGCAAAGACGTGCATCGGTGCCGTTCTGCTTGAGGGCCGAGAACATCTGAAGGGCGCCGCTCATCCAGCAGCGATAGTCTTCATCCGACTGGATAAAGAGTGTGGGTGTCTTGGCATTGTGGGCATACTTGAGGGGGGATGTTTCCCAAACCAGCTCGAAGTCTTCCCAGGGTGTTGCACCCACCTGCTGAAGATCGTATGTGGTGCCGATGTCGGTGGCCGTCAGCTTGCAGACATAATTCGAGATGGATCTCTGGGATGCAGCAGCCGCAAAACGGTCGGTGTGGCCGATCATCCAGTTGCACATGAAGCCGCCGTAAGAGCCGCCGCAGATGCCGATCTTTTTCTCGTTGATGTCGGGATATTTCTCGCAGACCACGTCGCAGAACTCCATGAGGTCCTCATAGTCCTTTGTGCCGAGGAACTTTGTGCTGTAGGCAAAGTCCTCGCCGCGTCCGTCGGAGCCGCGGGGGTTTGTATAGAATACAAAATAACCGAGGCTCGAGAGGATCTGCATCTCATGATGGAATACGCTGCCAAAAATGGTCTTGGGACCACCGTGGATCTCGAATACGGCAGGATATTTCTTACCGGGCTTATAGCCGGCAGGCTTGATGACATAGCCATCCAGCTCAAAGCCGTCTTTATTGACAAAGGTGAAATATTCGGGCGCCGTTACGATGTGCGACTCGATATATTCGCTGTTAAAGGAGGTCAGCTTCTTTTCACAGCCTGTGGAAAGGTCGATGGAATAGATCTCGGGCAGGTCGCTGCCGCGAAGAGCAACAGCGTAGGCCTTGCCGCCTGCGATATCAAAACCATTGATCGAACCCTTAACGCCCGAAACGGTGATATCCTCGCCCGTCTTCATATCCATCGCACAAAGGTGGCTGTCGCCCCATACGGCACGGGTCATATAGAGCTTGCCGCCGTGGAGTTTCTTGTTCTGTCCGCCGCCATAGTTGACATCGGTGCCCGATGCGCCGCCTACCTCAGCATCGACGAAGGGAAGGGCGCGTCTCTCGCCGCTTTCGATGTCATAAACATAGAAGCGCGAGTTCTTGCCCGACCATTCAAAGTCGTTGATAGCGCAGAACAGCTCATTCTCGCCCACAAAGGCGATGGCGCCTGCCACCATCTCGCCCTGCTCAAGCAGGGTCTTTGTCTCGCCCGATGCGAGATCGTATACATAAAGGCCGTTCTTGTTTACGACCTTGTTTTCGTATGCAGCACCGGTAAACGCGATCTTGCTCTTATCGGGAGATACCGCAAAAGCTGCAAGATTGAAATACTGGGATGTGACCCGGATGTATTCCTTTGCCTGAGCATCATAAATAACAAGGCTGTTTCTGATCTTGTTGCGGATACCCTGGCCGTTGAACCAGAAATATGTCTCATCGAACACCAGCAGGTCGCGTCCGTCGAGTGCCTCGTCTTCTGCCTTCTGCTCCTTGCCCTCACAGTGCTTTACGATCACACCGACATATTTATCTCCGCCCAGAGGCTCGAGTGCCTTGACCCTCTCGGGGATGGAGATAAAGGGCTGGGCTTCACCGCCCTTGAGCGAAAGCTGATAAAAATCGGTCTTTACTTCTTTTGCGGGAGCACGGTTTGCCGAGAACATGATGGTCTCGTTATCAAGCCATTTTGCGCCCCTCTCGCCACCGCCAAAAGACAGGGGCTTTACGGCCCCTGTCTCTGTGTCCATCAGCCAGAGATACGACTTATAGCCGTTTGTCTCTTTGCAGGCATTGTGCTTCTGGAAGACAATATGCCTGCCATCGGGAGATGCGGTGACGTCTGAGAGAAAATTAAACGAGTAAAGATCCTCAAACGTTACTTTTTTCATGATCGTATGTTCTTTTGATTACTTAAGGTGCTTATCCATCCAGCCGACGATCTCTTCCATACGGCGGATACGGTTTCTGGGCTTGCCGCCTCTCGACAGCTCGTGGTTCTCGCCCTTGAAGAGGCAGAGGCGGGATTCTACGCCGTGCATCTTGAGAGCTGTGAACATGCTGAGGCCCTCGACCATCCAGCAGCGGAAGTCTTCATCCGAGTGGATGAACAGTGTGGGTGTTGTTGCCTTGTCGGCATACTTGAGGGGAGAATGCCACCAGAGCTTCTCATAATCGGTTCTTGTAGTAGCCAGCATCTGGTTGGGTGTGAAGAAGTAACCGATATCGGTTGTGTGCTCGAATGCGATCCAGTTGGAGATGGAGCGCTGGGAAGCAGCAGCCTTGAAGCGATTTGTATGGCCGATGATCCAGTTGGTCATGAAGCCGCCGTAGGAACCGCCTGTTACGCCGAAGTTGTCGACATCGACATCGGGATAGAGCTTGATCATCTCATCGGTGAACTCCATGAGGTTGTCATACTCAACTGTGCCGTACTTGCCGGAGATATAGCCGAACTCGTTGCCGCGGCCGTCGGAGCCTCTGGGATTGCAGAAGAATACGAAGTAGCCGGCATTAGCCCACATCTGCATCTCGTGATGGAAGACGTTGCCGAATACTGTTCTGGGGCCGCCGTGGATGTGGAGGATAGCGGGATACTTCTTGCCTGCTACATAGCCTACAGGCTTCATTGCCCAGCCGTGGATCTCGAATCCGTCGGAAGCTGTGAATGTGTGATACTCGGGTGTTACGACGCTGTGTGTTGCAAGGAACTCGTCGTTGAAGTGTGTCAGCTGGTTGCCCTTTGCGCAGTAAAGCTCGCCCAGCTTGTTGCCGTACATACCGGCGAAGATAACGTTGCCGTCCTTAACGTCGAAGTTGTCGACTGTACCGATCTCGGCATAAACATCCTCGATCTTGCCTTCGCGGTCGATGACGCGGAGGAATGCGCTGTCGTCAACTGTTGTTATGAAGTAAGCCTTGTCTCCCTCGACCTTGAAGCCGCGGCCGCCGCCGATACGTGCGTCGGAACCAACGGAGGAAGCGCCGATGGAAGCTTCGTAATCAGCCAGCTTTGTGAACTTCTTTGTCTTGAGGTCGACTGTGTAGAAGTCCATATACTGCTCGGAGCCGTAGAGCTTGCCGTCAGAAGCTGCTGCGATCATTGTATTCTCGTCGAAGAGACCAACAGCACCTGTTCTCATCTTATCGGGCTTGAGGATCTCCTTCATTCTCTTGCTCTTGAGGTCGTATACATAGATGCCGGCCATGACATAACGCTTGCCGTGCCACTCGCCGCCCTTGATAACGATCTTGCCGTGAGCCAGTGTTGCGCTGTCTACCTGGAACCACTCGCCTGTGATTGCCTTGATTTCGTCCTTAACGCTGTCATAGATATAAAGACGTGTGCGCTTGCCGTCGATGACGCCCTGGCCGTTGCCCCAGAAGGGAAGCTCTTCAAAGACCTCATATGCGGGCTTTGTGTAGCTCTCGAGAGCCTGAGCCTTTTCAGCCTCGTTCTTGTCTTCGAGGTTGGGATAACGGTTGTCATATACCGATGTCAGCATATACTTGCCTTCGCCGATATTTGTCAGGCCGCCTGTGCGTACGGGAAGGTTGAAAGCGTGAACTGCCTCGCCGCCTTCAGGAGAGATCTCGTAGATTGCTGTGACATTCTCGCCCTTTGCCAGAGCTTCCTTGACCTTGGGGCATCTGGGAGCTGCAAAAAGAAGTGTGCCGTTGTCTGTCCAGCAGTAAGCCTTGGCATCGCCGCCGTTTGTCAGCTGGCGTACCTTGCCTGTTTCTGTCTCGAGCAGATGGATATTGCCCTTATAGCCGTTGGATGCCTTGCAGGCGTGATTAACGACAAAAGCGACATACTTTCCATCGGGAGAGAAGCCGGGATTGCTTACGAACTTGAACTTCAGAAAGCTGTCAACTGTGATCTTGTTCATGATTAATCTCCTTATAAAAAATTAATATTTTTCATCTACAATTTTCGCCTAACTTGTGCATTTTGTCAATATTAAAATTATCGTTTAAAGCGAGTTATTCATTTTTTTCATCGCATCATATCGATATCTGCCATATCAAGCAGCGCGCGTGCCGCCGGAGTGACATGAGATCTCAATGTGAATACCCCGATGCTTCGGGGAGGAAGCGGCTCGGTGTCGAGCTTTACCACCCTTCCCTGCCTGATGGCCTCTGCGGCAAACTGCTCGACAACACAGGCGATCCCCAGATTGGCCTCGGCAAAATCTATCATCAGGTCGTGGTTGCCAAGCTCGATGCCGGGGCGCAGAAAGATCCTTCTCTCGCTGAAAAAATTATCAAGCAGCCTGCGCGAATTGGTCTTGGTCTCAAGAAGGATCAGCTGATGAATGGCCAACTCTTCGAAGGACAGTTTTCTGCCCGTGAGCTTTTTGGCATATTCGGTTCCGGCAACAAAACAGTCGTTCACCGGCATCTCACCCACTTTATAAACTCCGCTGTCATCAAGGGGCATATTGACAATGGCAAGGTCTATATGTCCGCTTCGCAGCAGGTCGATCGTCTCTCGGCTGACGCGGTTAAGTATGCGCAGCTCGATACCGGGATAGGCGCGGCTGAAGCGCTCGAGCACCGGCAGCAGCAGGTGCTTGGCTATGGTGTCGCCCACTCCGATGCGAAGCTCGCCCGTTTCAAGCGACTGCATCTTGCTCAGCTGGCTTCCGGCCTGCTCGAGCAGCACCATGGCATTGCTGACATAGCGAAACATCACCTCGCCGTCCTGAGTGAGCGACACCCCCCTTTTGCCCCTGACAAAAAGCTGAGTTCCCAGCGCCTCTTCAAGGTTTTTTACCGCCTGACTGACGGCGCTCTGGGTAAGAAACAGCTCTTCGGCCGCACCCGTGAAGCTGCCGCAGGCCGCTACCCTATAGAATATCCTGTACTGATCGAGTTTTATGTCTGCAATGCCCATGATATCAATTCTCCTAATGTCTTATATTAAAAAGATTAATTTTACTAATGCCTATATCTGCAGTATAATGTACTCACGATGAATTATCAACCGGCTTTAGCAGAAAAGGGCCGGGAAACCTCTCCTTTAATAAACAAAAAAGACGCCTTTACGGGAGGGCGTCTTTTTTGTATTTACAGGGCTTGTTTTTTGACTGCAATGCCTTTATGATAAAACTATCCAAAATCTGAAAGGAAAACCATTTATGCTGGAAACTGTTTTTCTCGGCGGTATGTCCATGGCCTCTTCACTTCTGCAGTCGGTCACCGGCTTTGGCTTTGCTATAATCATGATGGCCATAATGCCGCTGTTCCTGCCCTATCAGTCGGCCCTGGGCATTTCAACGATCCTCTCGGCCACTCTCAATGCCGTCATCCTTCGCCGATGCTGGAGAGACATAGATATCAAGCAGCTGTGGCTGCCCGTGCTGTTCTGCCTCTGCGGCTCAAGCTTCGGCACATTTCTCATGGCAAGCAACCCCTCGCCGGTCTATAAGCGTGCGCTGGGTGTATTTCTTATTTTTCTTGCCATCTGGCTCTATTTCTTCAGCGACCGCGTAAGGATCAAGCCCACTACCCTCAGCGCCGGCATTGCGGGCGTCATCTCGGGCCTGTGCGGCGGGCTGTTCTCTGTAAACGGACCTCCCATGGTTCTTTATTT
Source organism: Clostridia bacterium (assembly GCA_017407765.1). Lineage (GTDB taxonomy): Bacteria > Bacillota > Clostridia > Oscillospirales > Butyricicoccaceae > RGIG1902. The sequence continues at coordinate 9,837 of JAFQVZ010000314.1, forward strand.
CATCTCGGTCATCGAAAACAAGCGCACATATATGGCAACCATACAGTGCTACTTCCTGATAAACAACATCTATCTGCTGATCGTCAGGACCGTGCTTGACCTTATGCCGGGCGGCATACTAATCTCGTCGCTTTGGGGCCTCGGAGGACTTATTCTTGGAAGCTTCCTTGGCGGAAAGATTTTCGACAAGCTTGACGGCGACAAGCTCAAGGGCTTTGTCTATATCTTCATGGCTCTTTCGGGCGCATGGATCGCCATCAACGGATAAATATACCAAAACCCCCGCTTCAGTCAGCGGGGGTTTGATCATGTCAGTCAATAAAAGAGAAGCCTTCCCAGACAGGTCTGCCCGAATAGCGGATGGCATCGGCCTCGCCGTGAAGCACTTTGAGCACCGAATATGCCATAGCATGCTGCTCCATCTCGCCGGGATATACCGTAATGGGAGC